>URZG01000107.1 GCA_900552325.1 uncultured Porphyromonadaceae bacterium
TGGTTGCGCACGTTGCCGACGTTGGCGGTGGCAGCCCAGCGGTTACCTACGTGGGCGGGAGCGGTTACGTTCATGAGCATGTCGTTGGTCTTGCGGATGAAGCCGTCGATAGAACCGGTGAGTCGGTTGGAGAACATGCCGAAGTCGATACCAGCGGAGAACTGCTCGGTGTTTTCCCAGTGGCCGCCGTTGTTGACCCATGTGAGCACTGTGGCGCCCTGGACGAGGGTCTGGGGCTGACCGAAGGCGTAGCCCAGGAAGTAGGGACCGGCGTTGGCCACGGAGAGGGTGAAGGCGTTGTTGCCGATGTTGTCGTTACCTACCTTACCCCAGCCGAAGCGGACCTTGAGGTCGTTGAGCCAGTCTACGTTCTTGAGGAATTCTTCGCCGGAGGCACGCCATGCCAGCGAGAATGAGGGGAAGTAACCCCAGGAGTTCTCGGGGAACTTGGAGGAACCGTCGGCACGGAAGTTCACTGTGGCCATGTATTTGTCCATGTAGGAGTAGTACACGCGGCCGAGCCATGAGAAGCGGCGGTTGCGGGCCACGGAGTCGGAAGCGGGGTTGGTGTTGTTCTCGGTTGTCTGCGAGAGGTACCAGTTGCGCTCCACGGGGTTGAGGATCATGGCGCCGGAGTTGCCGATGCCGTACATGGAGTATTCCTCGACGGTCTGGCCTGCCATCACGGAGAAGGAGTGGTCGCCGATGGTGCGGGCGTAGGTGAGGATGTTGTCGACGTTCCAGTTATAGTACTTGTTGATGGAGGAGGAGAGGAAGTTCTTGTCGCGCTTGTCGAAGGCCGACACCTCGTAGGCGTCGGAGAATGATTTGTCGGTCACCACGTTGTAGTCGAAGCCGTAGGTGGTGCGCCATGTGAGTCCCTTGATGGGGGTGAGTTCGATGAAGGCGTTGCCCACGAAGCGCGAGTTGTTGCGTTTGGGGTGCGAGTACTCGACCATCGAGAAGGGGTTGGTCACGTTTTTGTAGTTGGATGAGGCTGCGATGAGTCCGCCCATCTCCTTGCCTTTGCGGTTTACGGTGCCTGCGGGATAGTGGGTGGGATCCCAGGGTGCCATGGCGAAGGAGGCGGCGAGGATACCGGCTTCGGGCTGCGAGGAGTTGTCGCCTGACTCGAAGGCGTTACGTGCCACACCTGCCATGAAGGAGATGTTTTCGCCGACCTTCATCCAGGGGGTGGCCTGGTAGGAGGTGTTCAGGCGCGCTGTGAGACGGGAATAGTCGGAGCCGATGAGGGTGCCTTCCTGCTTGAACCATGAACCCGACATGGAGTAGGTGAACTGGTCGGAACCGCCGTCGATGGAGAGGTGGTAGTTCTGGATCATGCCGGTGCGGAACACTTCGTCCTGCCAGTCGGTGTCGATCCCTTCATAGTTTATGCCGGTGGGGTTGGTCTCGGGATCGTAGATGGTGGGATAGTAGTCCGAAGCCTTCAGGCCCGAGTAGATACCCAGCCATTTGTTGAGGCCGTTCTCGGCATAATATTTCTTGGAAGCGGTGTTGCCGTTGATTGCCACGTATGTGTCGGCGAAATCCTGGGCACCCATCACGTCGAGTTTCTTGTGGCGGGTTTCCCAGCCTACGTACATGTCAAAGGTGATGTTGGCGCGGTCGGCTTTCTTGCCGGTCTTGGTGGTTACGAGGATCACACCGTTGGCACCGCGGGCACCGTAGATGGCGGCTGCGGAGGCGTCCTTGAGGATCTCGGTGCTCTGGATGTCGGCGGGGGAGAGGAACGAGATGTCGTCAACGATCACGCCGTCCACAACATATATAGGAGCCGAGCCGTTGATAGTGCCGACACCGCGGATACGTACCTCTGCCGATGCGCCGGGGCGACCGGTGAGCGAGTTTACGGTCACACCTGCGGCCTGGCCCTGGAGGGCGTTGGCGAGGGATGCCGAAGGAGTTTTCTGCAGCTTGTCGGAGGCTACTGACGATACGGAGCCGGTGAGGTCGCTCTTTTTCATGGTGCCGTAACCGATGGCCACGACTTCGTCGAGCATGTTGGAGCTGCGGAGCGAAACATCGATTGTGCCGGCTTCGGTGACTTTGCGGAGCTCGGTGTCACAACCTACGTAGGTGAATTTCAGTGTCTGGCCAACTTTCACGTCGATAGTGTATTCGCCGTCGATGTTGGTGGATACCCCTACTGCGGGGTTCTCCTTGACCTGGACAGTGGCGCCTATGAGAGGCTCGTTGTCGTCGGCTGACGAAACTACGCCTGTGACGCGCACGTTCTGGGCGGCCAGCGGAAGGGCCATCAGAAGCAATAGCAAAAACAGGAATTGTTTTTTCATTTAGCGATTCAGGTAAATAAATGAGAGGTTTGTTGATTTCTTCTATAAGGTGAGTGGTTCTTACAACGCTGCACTTTGTCCGGATATTGTGTCTCAGTCGAATTGACGGTGCTCCGGGCCGGATTGCGCGGAGGTCGGCGGTGTGTCGGCTGACTGGGTTTGTTATGGCTCACGTCTTTCGTTGTCGCCGCCTATTATATAATGCCGCCTATTATATAACAAGGTGTTGAGGCGCTGGCGTCGGCCGGTGGAGTCATGGCGGCCGTTTGGAGGGAGAGGCTGATAAGTTAATGCCAATTCAAGAAGGAGCCGCTTGAGAGAGGGGATGGAGTCACATGTTTTTTCATGAGAAAGGATGATAGGATAAACTGAATCCCGAAAACCGTCAGGCTATGGCGGCCTTCGGGATTCATGTTCATTCCTAACAGTGTTTTCATGTGTAGGTATGTACTCTTACTTTCAATTTCAATGTCCTTAATCCAGCTTGAAGCGTGTCGCTGTAAAAATCTGGTGCAAAATTAGGTTGTAAAAACTGTTTTGTCAAGAAAAATCACTCACAAAAACTCAACACGGCTATAAAAACAACTCAACATAAACCCTACTTTGCCAAATTAACCAAAATAAAATCAATAAGTTAAAATGAATATGTTTTATAACATACTTTCATTGTTGTTTACATAAACTCTTTTTTCGACCTTTGTAACCGATACTTGTCAAGAGGGTGGAATCAATACGGAATACAGTTCGAACTCTACCGCTTTCCGCACGGATTCCCCCTGTTTTAAGGCGTGATGCGCCAAAATCACACACATGAATTTCTTATCAGGCATTTCAAAAAATCAGGCAGTGCGCCATCTCGGGCGCATCGTGCTGGCTGTGCTGGCAGTGGCCGCTCCCCTGGCGGCTGTGGCTTCGTACCCCCTTGTACGTAATTTCCCGCGTCTGCAATATAGCGCGGGAAGCCAGAACTGGAGTATAACCCAGGATAAGATCGGGCGCATGCTCATCGGCAACTCAGATTGCCTGCTGCTTACCGACTCGCGCAACTGGCATAAATATTATCTGCCCAATTATTCAACCGTGCGCTCCCTGCTCCTTGACGGCGACAACCGGCTTTATGCCGGCGGATCGGAAGAGTTCGGGGAGTTTGTCGCAGGGAAACCGGGCGATATGGGGTACCGGTCGCTTATCCCCTTGCTGGGCAAGAAACGGCCCGGAGCGATCGGGGAGATATGGCATATACATAAGGCCGGGGGTGACATACTCTTCCAGGGGGATCACCATATTTTCCGCTACAACGGCTCGGGTATAGAGGTTTTCGACGCTCCGGCCAAAATCTCTACCTCGAATGTGATAGAGGGCAATCTGTATGTGGCGATAGACAACAAGGGGCTGTTTTATTTCAACAACGGCAAGTTAGAGGAGACCGCGGGCAACGACCGGCTGGCCGGTACAAGGATCGTGGCGTTGCTGCCTATGAATCACGATGTGCTGGTTGTAACTGCCTTCAACGGTCTTTTCCTCCTTGACGGCAATACGCTCAGACCGTTCACTACGTCCATTGATAACTTCTTGAAGGAGAATCAGGTGTTCTGTGCCGTCTCCAAGGGGGATATATATGCGTTCGGCACGGTGAACTGCGGCGTGGCCGTGCTTGACAGAAACACCGGCGATGTGTCATACGCCAATATGGATACCGGGATGCAGAACAACACGGTACTGTCGCTTTTTTTTGACAGCGGCAACAATCTGTGGGCCGGTCTCGACAACGGCATCGACTACATATTATATAATACACCTCTGAGCAATCTCAACGGCGTGGCCAACGTCTACGGAGCCGGCTACGCTTCGCGTCTGTATGGCAGCACACTGTGGCTTGCCACGAACCAGGGGCTTTACTCCACTCCCTATCCGTTCCCCGATCAGCCCAAGCCCGAGCCTATGCACAGGGTTCTCAACGGTCAGGTGTGGAATCTCGAGGAGGTGGAGGGGGTATTCTTCGCCTGCTGTGACGGCGGACTCTACTTCCTCGACGGCGCCGCTTTCAGGAAGGTGGAGGGTGTGCCAGGTACATGGGCTGTGCTCCCGGTCCCGGACTCGGTGGTGAAGCAGTATGCCCCGTCCGACGAGTCGAAGTATCTGCTGGCATCGACCTACGACGGCTTCTATCTGCTCCGGCGTGCCGGCGCCGGATGGGTATCGCAGGGACGTGTGAAGGGTTATGACGATATCGGAGGCCGGTTCTCGATCGACAAGTACGGCGATATATGGATCTCGCACTGGATGAAAGGCGTGTACAGGCTGCGCCTCGATGTGGAGGGGTGCCGGTTCGTCTCCTCGTCGTTCTACAACAAGAGCAAGGGTCTGCCCACCGACCGCGACAACTTCGTGAATATCCTTGACGGTGAGCCGGTAATCGCCACCGAGGGGGGACTCTCGCGTTTCAACCGTGCGACAGACCGTATCGAGCCGGACACGGTGCTTTCAGGGATATTCGGCAACCTGCCGTCGCTGCATCTCTACGGAAATAACTCCAACGGCATACTCGCCGTGAATCTCAAGACCATACGCAACGCTTACCGCGATGCGTCGGGCAAATACCGCATCGACTCGCTGACGTTCGCGCCGATCACCGAGAAACTTATTCCGGGCCATGATAATTTCAACTTCCTGTCGCCCAGACGTATAATAGTCTCCAATCAGGAGGGTTTCTACGACGTGAATCTTGACCGGCAGCCCGACTCGATACCCCGGGTGCCTACCTTCGTCAGCCGGGTGTACGCCGGGGTGGATTCGCTGGTATATCAGGCATCGCCCGGAAAGCCGCTCGACGGGGGCTTGAATCTGCCCTACAGTCTCAACTCGCTGCGATTCGAGTTCGTCAGCCCGGAATATAATTCCCCCGACTGCGTGACCTATTCTTACATGCTGGAGAACTATGATACCGAATGGTCGCCCTGGACCTCCTCCAACTCCAAGGAATATACACGTCTGCGCGAGGGGGACTATACCCTGAAAGTCAGGTCGCACAACAGTTATACGGGGCGCGACACCATGAGCGAGTTCCATCTCACCATCACTCCGCCGTGGTATCGCTCGCTGTGGGCCAAAATAGTCTATTGTCTGATAATCGGCGTATTGATATGGCTGCTGATAAATTTTTTAAGACGTTCGTCGGCGCGTCAGGCGCGTATCATAGAGGAGCGGAAGGAGAAAGAGCTCCAGACGATGCGCCAGGCTGCGCGCGAGGAGAATCTGCGCAAGGATTATGAGATAGCGGCCCTGAAAAGCCAGCAGCTCGAGCACGATATCCGGCACAAGTCGGAAGAGATTTCCAATATAACCATGAACGTGGTGCGTAAAAATGAGATACTGCTTGATATCGCTGACCGTCTCACCAAAATCCAGGAACATCAGGAGGTGAAGGCGCACCGTACGCCCGATGTGCAGAAACAGCTCGCCAAGATACAGGGGGTGATACGCGACAATATCGGCCAGGATGACCACTGGAAGGACTTCACCAACTCCTTCGACCAGGCATACGACAACTATACCCAGAAACTGCGCAACATGCATGCCGAACTGTCGGAAGGTGATCTGCGTATCTGCTGCTATCTGCGCATGGGGTTGTCATCTAAGGAGATAGCTCCGCTGCTCAATATCTCATACCGTTCGGTGGAGATGTCGCGCTACCGTATCCGCAAGAAGATGGGCCTCACCCGCGACCAGAACCTCACCGAATACCTGCAGCGCCTCTAACCGCTCACAATCAGCCCGGCAGGCTATTATAAGTTTTATAAATCTTATAATGGCCTGTCGGGCTGATTAGCAAGGTGTTTACTGGCGTGTGGCTGCGAGGAGCACCTCGGAGAGGGTGGGGTGGGCGTGGATTGTGGATGAGATGGCACTCGCGGGGAGTCCTGCCGAGATTGCAAGAGCCGCTTCCGTGATCAGGTCGGCGGCATGAGGTCCGCAGATGTGGCAACCGAGGATACGTGGTTCGCTGCCGTCGTCGGGCGTCGTGAGCAGGAGTTTCACCATGCCTTCGGTCTCGTCCATCGCCAGGGCTTTGCCGTTGCCGCGGAAGAGAGTCTTCACCGCGCGGAAGGGGATGGCGCGCGCCTCGCACTCTTCCTGCGTAAGTCCGGCCATGGCACACTCGGGATGGGTGAACACCGCAGCGGGCATGACCTCCATATTGACTTTTCTGCCCATCACCACGGCAGCCTGTGCCGAAGCCGCGTGGGCCAGCATGCACTTCCCGTTGCAGTCGCCGATGGCGTAGACGCCGGGGAGGCTTGTGCGGTATTGCGCGTCAACCTCTATGCCTCGGCGCCCGGTCTTTAGTTCCACTCCGGGGGCGCACGGCGGACTCACCGCCTTACGCCCTACGGCCATAAGGACCATCCGGGCGTCGACGGTTTTTACTTTCCCTTTGCTTTCGTATGTTACGGTACGGGTGCCGTCGTCGGCTGCGCTCACTCCGGTCACGGCCGAGGAGGTGCAGAATGTCACGCCGCGGCTTTTCATGGCGGTGCGCAGACGTTTGGCGATGTCGGCGTCGAACGGCGGAAGAATCTCCTTGCAATATTCTATAACCGTGACCTTTGTGCCGAAAGCGCTGAAAATCGAGGCGAACTCCATGCCTATGACGCCCCCGCCGATAACGGCCAGCGACTCAGGCAACTCTTCGAGTGATAGCATGAAAGTGGAGTCAACGCACAGTTCGGCGCCGGGAATAGGGAGAGTGGCCGGGGCGGAGCCGGTGGCGATGATGATTTTCGGAGCGGTGTAGCGTTCACCGGCGACTTCCACGGTGTCGGGAGCGCACAGCGATGCCTCGCCGTAGATTTTGGTGCATCCGGCGGTCACCGTGTCGACTGCCTCGCGCAACCGGTCGAGAATCATCTCTTTGCGGCTGACCATTGCGCTCAGGTCGGCATGCCATGCGGGCGAATCGGTCCTGATGCCGTAGGTTGCCGCTGAGGCCACGTCGGTCGCCACCTGTGCCGAGCGGCACAGCGCTTTGGTGGGTATGCATCCGCAGTTGAGGCAGGTGCCTCCCAGGGCGTCGCGCTCTATCAGGAGAGTGGCGAGGCCG
>URZG01000108.1 GCA_900552325.1 uncultured Porphyromonadaceae bacterium
GGCGGCCGTGTGGCCGCCCCGCCGGGCTATTTAGGGGGTATTGCAAATCAGAAGAGGAGCACCTTGGTGCCGGCGATGATGTAGAAGCCGGCGGGAACATCGAGAGTGGTGCGACCGGCGCCTACGGTGTAGACGCGTACGCGGCCATCGACAGCGGTCACTGCCACATTGGTGGCGCGGGGCGAGGTCACCACAACCTTGCCGTTGACAACCTCTACGGAGATCTCGGAGTCAGCGGCCACACCGTCGACGGAGGTGATTACCTTGTTCTGGCCGTCGGAGGTGTACATACCGTGCTCAACCAGAGCGAGGTCGTCGGTCTGCGAACCATTGTTGTTGAAGATGATCTGGAGATCGACAGGGTTTTCAGGCACGAAATCGTAACGGTAAACTACTTCGGAATCCGCCAGAGGCACACCGTTGTATTTCAGGCCGGAATTGTCAGGCATAAGAGACATTGCTGTTCCGGGCCATTCACCGGCATATTCCTTGTTGGAATTGCCTGCATCCCAAATATATACATGGGGAGCCGTCCAGCCCGAGTTACCCACGATGAAGAATACAGAATATTCTCCGGTAACCGGCGTGGGAGGCGTGGGGGGAGTTACGATCTCGCCGGCACCTTCGATGGTCTTGACGTAGCCGCCGGCGTTATAGTAGCCGCCGTTGACCCATGTGAAGTCATCGGTCTGCGAACCGCCGTTATTGAAGATAAGGCCTGCGGTGGCAGGGATTACATCAGAGCCGGTGTAGGTGATTTTCCAGATCTTGTTGCCAAGGTAGGTCATGGCAGTGCCTCCCCATGCGCCGAAATATTCCTTGCCGCTGTTCCAGCAGTAGGCGTTGATGTAGCCGCCCCAGTTGTTGTTGTTCTCGAAGAATACAGCCTGCTCGCCCTCGGCCATGGAGGGTGCTACGGGTACTTCGGGCTCGGTGATGTCACCACCGCCGCCACCGCCGCCACCGCCGGATGCGGTATCCTTGACGGTAACAGTCTCGGGTGCTTCCTCGTTGCCGTCGTAGCCGGGTTGGGTGTGACTTACGGGAGCCGAGGCGTATGTGTACATGTTGTCCTCGCCGATTTTGCCGGGGGCGGGAGTTTTGGGGGTGTCAAGCACATAAATACGAAGATTGGCGGTGCCGGAGCAGGTAGCGGAGAGTGTGCCGTTTGTCACTTTCTTCACATCGCCGGTGATGGCATCCTTGTATGTACCGTTCTCCACGCCGGTGAAAGTGGCGTTGCCGCCCAAAGTCACCAGAACATACGAATCGGTGGTTGCATCGGTGTAACGGCGCTTGAACGAAATGCCGTCATGGCCGCCGCCGGAACAGCCGCTGGTAGAATACTGCCCCTTGCGGAGGGCGGGGATTGCGGCGCGGATTTTGTTGAGACGCTGTATATGGAGAGCCAGCGGGTGGTTCAGTGTAGCGGCGATGTTTCCGGTAGCTCCGGTATAGGTGGCGAAATCGGTCACATTCACATTACCGGTGATATAACCGCCGAAGTAGGCGCGTCCTGAATCTTTCAGTGCCAGCTCCGGACCTTTGTCGATAACGCAACCTTTCTTGAACTCAACCTCGGAACCATAATAGATACAGGGGATACCACGGAAGGTGAACATCAGCGAAAGATTTGACGCCCAAACATCCTGACCTTTGGCAAAACGCTGATTTTCAGGTGCACCGTCGGGAGCATAGTCGTGCGAGTCAACATAGACAACGTTGTAGGTGGCGTCGTTGTACATATTGTCGCCATATTTCACCGTCCATGCCTCGCGGGTGGAGGCGAAGTTCCAGTGCATCGGGAAGTCAATTACCGAGAAGCCGGAATACTTGGAATAGTCGGGTGTGTGGTATGCGTTGCCATTGAGGAATGCGTTATTAGAGTTATACTGGGCAATGTTACCTTTGCCGGCATCATCCTCGGCCTGCTGCAGCACGCTCTTGGCGTTTGTGTGACCGCCGTGGTCACCTTCCATAACCACAAAGTCGTTCCATGATGTCTCGGAAGTGTCCCAGGGATAGTTCTTGGTCTCTTTCCATGTATAATAGAAGGGGGAGCAGTTGATGTTGCCGTCACGGTAGATCACCTGACGCGCACGGGCACACACTTCACCGAACATGAAGAAGTCGCCACCGTTGCGTTTGGCCTTGTACTTTTCGGCCAGCGCCTCGAACTGCGGTATGAATGACTTGTTGAAGGTAAGTCGGGCGATATGTCCGGAGGTATCGATACGGAAACCGTCGACACCCATCTCGATGAATTTGCCGTAGCAGTTCACAAGATAGTTCGACACCTTGGGGTTCTCGGTGTTGAGGTCAACGCAGTCGCCGGCGATCTGACCCCATACGCGCGAATAGTCGTCCCAATCCCAATTCTGCCCCACATGATGCCACAGATTCTGGTTATCGTGGTTAACACCGTCAAGGTTCTTCATCAGGTTGATACGGGCGGCGTACTGCTTGCCCGGCAAAAGAGAATAATAATTGGCGGGAAGCTTCGTATCGGGGTGGAGTTTGAGCGATTTGTCGATGTTCGACAGGGGCTGGGTATAGTCCTTGGTAAACATCGGGCAGAGGTTTTCCTCACCGAAGTTACCGGTGTGGTTGAGCACGATGTCGAGGATGATCTTCATTCCGCGGGCATGGGCGGCGTCGATGAGATCCTGGAACTTGCAGTCGGTCGATTCGTAACGAGGGTCAACCTTGCTGAAATTCATGGCATGGTAGCCGTGATAGTCGAGACCGGAACCGTTCTCAACCACCGGAGTGATCCATACAGCAGTAAAACCGAGAGCCTTGATGTAGTCTAATTTCTCGATGAGGCCCTTGAAGTCGCCGCGCCATTCGGGATCGTCGACATTGAGTTTGCCATCCCAGCAATAGGTATTGTTGCTGATGTCACCGTCATAGAAACGGGTGGTCATGGCAAAATAGATCGTCTCGTCGCGGAAGTCCGTACGGTCTCCCACAAACGTGGCTGCCGAAGCCGCCGAAGCGGTCCACAGCCCTAAGCCGGCGAGCACTGTGCGGGCCGCTGCTCTTGAAAATTTACTCATGAAATGGTAATGAATGTAAGGTAAGATAAAAATGTAATGTGCCCCTATGGCGGGACCTGACGGTATAATCCGTCGCGAAGTTAAGTATTTTTTCTGAAAAATCAGTAAAAAATTCCATATAAATTAAAAAAACAGCCTGCGCACAACCCTAAAACAGAACGTATCAAAAATATTTTTTGGTAAAAAATTGTGAAATTCAGTAGCAATATGCCATATATTCAAAATATATTTGCTAAATTTGCGGCAAAATGCCAGCGGCGCGCGATGTTGGGCTTAATATCACGTCGTCGCATCAATAACTTATCATCATATTCTGCTGCAACATGGACAAACAACCCTCAATCGACAATCTTGACCGGAAAATCCTTTCGATCGTGATGCATAACGCCCGTATCCCGTCGAAAGATGTAGCCCTGGTATGCGGTGTATCGCGTGCGGCAGTGCACCAGCGTATACAGCGAATGATCGAGGACGGTATCATCACCGGCTCCGGCTACACAGTGAATCCCAAAACCCTGGGGTACTTCACCTGTACATATATAGGTGTGAACCTCGAACGCGGCGCCATCTACTCGCAGGTAGTGCCCGAACTGGAGAAAATCCCCGAGGTTACGGAGTGCCACTTCACCACCGGCCCCTACACCATGCTCATCAAGCTTTTCGTGCGCGACAACGATCACCTCATGGAGGTGCTCAACAAAAAGATCCAGCAGATCCCCGGCGTCACCGGCACCGAGACCCTGATCTCGCTCGACAACTCCATACAGCGCACCATTCCGATGAACGTCTGAACAATCCGATGTATTCAGGCGTTGAATACTGAGCGACGTACGCCCGGGTGGGGATGCTCCTCATCCGGGCGCTCGCTGTAATCACCACCTTAGACCGACAAGACATGCTGACTGGATATGACGGCAAACGTGCCGTACAGAACAACACCGGACTGGGCAACTACTCCCGGCTGCTGGTGTCGGTGATGGCACGGCGCTACGGCGACGACCGCTTCGCCCTGTATGCCCCGCATCCCCACACCTCCCCCCGCCTGCAACCGGTGCTGGAACTGCCCAACGTGGAACTGCACGGCCCCGCCTCCCCGCTGTGGCGCATGGCGCCCGCGCTGTGGCGCTCCGCAGCGATGGGGCGGCAGATGCGCGCTGACGGCGCGGACGTGATCCACGGCCTCTCCGGAGAGCTCCCCTTGGGGGTGGAACGGCTGGGGATCCCCTCGGTAGTGACGGTGCACGACGTGATTTTCCGCCGTTTCCCGGCTCTCTACAAGGGGATTGACCGCCGCATCTACGACGCCAAGTTCCGCCACGCCACCCGTCATGCCACCCGCGTGCTGGCCATATCGGAGTGTACGGCGCGCGACGTGATGAAGTTCTACGGCGTGCCGCGCGAGAAAATCTCGGTGGTCTACCAGGGATGCGACGCACAGTTCTGGCGCCCTGTCACGCCTGAACGCATCGATAAAGTGCGCACCCGATACGGACTTACGCGCCCCTATATCATCGCCGTAGGCACCATAGAGGAACGCAAGAACCAGCTCCTGGCCGTGCGGGGGCTCCGCGGGCTCCCCGCCGAGTACGATCTGGCACTCGTAGGGCGACAGACTCCCTACGCCGACACCATCCGCACCTACGCCGACAATTTCAACATATCGCACCGCGTGAAATTCATCGACAACGCCCCGTTCGCCGACCTTCCGGCTCTTTACGCCGGCGCACTGTGTTCCTCCTACACCTCGCGTTTCGAGGGGTTCGGCATACCGGTAATCGAAAGTCTCGCGGCAGGCACTCCGGTGGTGGTGGCCACCGGCTCATGCCTGGAAGAGGCCGGCGGCCCCGCGGTGCCGGCAGTGGACCCCGATGATGTTTCGGGCTGGATCAATGAAGTAAATTCCATGATCGTCTTCCCTGCCACGCGCGACGCGATAGTGCGCATGGGGAGGGAACATATAACACGTTTTTCCGACGAGGCAATGGCCGAGGGCACTATGGCCTGCTACCGCCGGGCTATCGAAGATTTCAAGAATGGCACAAAATACTGACATACAGCCGGCAAACGGCTGCGATACGGTCCGCGCGCTCGCGGGCAAAAGGCTGCTGGTGGTAGGCGCCGGCGGATTCATAGGCGGCTTCATAGCCTCGCGCGGACTGGAGCTGGGGATGGACGTGACCGTGGCGGTGAGGGAATCCACCTCGCGCCGCTATCTCTCCGATCCGGCGCTGCGGTTCCTCGTGCTCGACTACGACAACGCCGCCACGATGAAAAACCAGGTGGCAGATTTCGTCTCGGAAGAGGGAAACCCCGAACGGTGGGACTACATCATCTACAACCTCGGAGCTACTAAAGCACTGAACTATATCGACTTCAAACGCGTCAACCACGACTATCTCCGGGCTTTCACCGAAACCCTCCGGGAGCTGCGCCTATACCCCGACCGCTTCCTTTACATGAGCTCCCTCTCGGCCATCGGTCCCGGCGACGAAAAGGGCTACACCCCCCTTTCGGCCGACATGACACCGGACCCGAACACCCGCTACGGGCGCTCCAAAATCATGGCCGAGCAGTTCATCGAGCATTTCTCGGGACTGAACTGGACCATTTTCCGCCCCACGGGCGTCTACGGCCCCCACGAAAAGGATTACCTGATGATGATCCAGAGCATCGACCGGCATTTCGACTTCTCGGTGGGATTCCGGCGCCAGATGCTCACCTTCATATATGTAGACGATCTGGTCGACGCCATGTTCGCCGCCCTGGCCTCACCGGCCACCCTCCTCCGCAAATACATAATCGCCGAGGACCGCGCCTATACGCAGAAGGAGTTCCGCGCCATCGTGGCCCGGGAGCTCGGCAAGGGTTGGGTGATTCCGGTCAAGCTCCCCCTGTGGGCCGTGCGCGCCACTTCGGCCATTGCCGGGAAGATCGGAAAAATGCGCATGAAGCCCACCACCCTCAACCCCGACAAATACCTCATCATGGCCCAGCGGAACTGGTGCGCCGACACCGCCCCGGCTCAGCGCGATTTCGGCTTCAAAGCCCGCGTGGACCTCGCCGAGGGGATACGCCGCACCGTGGAGTCCTACCGTAAATCAAAAAAATAGGCTGATATGGGCAAGATTCTCCCCGTGCGTCCGACCCCCTGGTGGATGTGGATTGTTATTATAATATGTATGCTGCCGGGGCTGTCGTTCCCCTGGGTGGCCTCACTTATCACCGACTCCAACCCGGTGGTGCGCGGTCTGGCGTGGCTCTACCCGGCCTACGTGCTGTGCTCGGGGCTCCTCGCCTGGCAGTCGTGGCGCCGCTCCATGACGGCGGCGTGCTGGATCATACTGGTGCTGCTCCTCCTCTCGCACCTCTGCTTCTACTACCTCGCCGTAATGGCACTCGCCTGAAAACATAATCTCCTCTCATGAAAAAGAAACTCGTAATCTCCACCGGCGCCGGTATCTCCGCCGAGTCGGGAATCTCCACCTTCCGCGATGCCGGAGGGCTGTGGGAAAACTACAACGTGATGGATGTAGCCTCGGCCGACGGCTTCCGCCGCGACCCGGCGCTGATACACCGGTTCTACAACGCGCGGCGCCGCGACCTGCTGAAAGCGCAGCCCAACGCTGCCCACACCGGTCTGCGCGACCTTGAAAAGGATTTCGAGGTGTACATCATAACCCAGAATGTCGACGACCTGCACGAACGCGCCGGCTCCTCGCACGTGCTTCATCTCCACGGCGAGCTGATGAAAGTACGCGCCCTTGACGACGAGAGCCGCGTCTACACCCTGCGTCCGGAACAGCTCGAGACGTCGCCCGACACCATAATCGACGGTCACCACGTGCGCCCGCACATCGTATTCTTCCAGGAAGCGGTGCCCAACATCACCCCGGCCACCGAGGCCGACATATTCGTGGTGATAGGCACGTCGCTCAACGTCTATCCCGCCGCCGGACTGCTGCATTACGTGCGTCCCGGCACGCCGGTATATTACATCGATCCCAACCCGGCGAGCGTGCCCGAATGGGTCACCGTGATCCCCCTCCCCGCCACCAAAGGTGTGGAGCAGCTGGCACGTATCCTACACGCCGGATAACCACGGATTAACCGGCCACAACTGTAGGGACGCTCCGTGGAGCGTCCGAAGACGCAACTGATTATCAACGGGATATTGCGGACGCTCCACGGAGCGTCCCTTCAATCGAATCCTGAAGTGAGGCTATGAGATGCCCTCGTCGGATTCGCGGAACAACATAACAGGAGGTACCGCCTGCGGTACCTCCTTGTTATATATGTGCCCCA
>URZG01000109.1 GCA_900552325.1 uncultured Porphyromonadaceae bacterium
TGTAGAGATGACGGGGGTGAACTTTATGTCGTCGCCCCGGTCCTCAAATATGGCGCGCAGTCGCTCTATCTGCTTCTCGGAGTCGCTGAGAATGTAGACGGTATAACCGTCGCCGATGAACTTCAGCAGTGAATCGCTGATGAGGTCGAAATTCTTGTGGTAGAGTCCTTGCGGCGTGCAGTTGAAAGCCAGCGCGGCCCCGGCCGTGTCGGCGGGGAGGAAAGTGTCGGTGCTCAGCGAATTCTGGGCGCCGCTGAAATAGAGGCGCGGCATGGCGGCGAAATCCGCGGCGAACTGCGCGGCGTCGACAACCCGCGCCAGTGCCTTCTCGTCGGAGGCTCCGGCGTATGCCGCCGATTCCGAGAAAGTCTCGGAGGCGATGGCCTCCACGCGCTGCAGCAGATGGCGGGCATCGCGCACCGCCAGGAGCGAACCCGCGGCGATGAAACGCAGCACCGAGATCCCCATGGCGTCGTCGCGACCCGAGGCCATGTTGGCGGCCACTGCCACGCGCTCCACCTTCTGTTCGGAGAGCTGCGTCTCGATGTTGAAAGTTCGGATGGAGTCCACCTCGTCGCCGAAGAGGTCTATGCGGTAAGGGAGCTCGTTGGAATAGCCGAACACGTCGATGATGGAGCCTCGCACGGCGAACTGCCCCGGCTCATAGACGTAGTCCTGGCGGGTGAAACCGTTGTCGAACATCCATTTGATGAAGCCGTCGAGGCGCAGCTCCTCCCCCACGGCGATCTGCATGGTGTGGTCGCGCACCTCCTCGCGCGGCGCCACCCTCTCGGCCACGGCTTCGGGATAGGTCACCACGAAACGGAGCGCGGGGTCGTCGTTCCAGTGCGAGAGGGTCTCGGTGCGGAGCACCTGCGAGGGGGGATCCTCCTGGCCATATTTTATGTCGCGCTTATAGCCCGAGGGGAAGAACATCACCTCCCCCTCGCCGCAGAGGGCGCAGAGGTCCTGATAGAGATAACCGGCATCGTCGGCATCGTCGGCGATCACAGTGACGGGGGCGCCTGCCGGACGGGCGAGCGCCGCGAGGGTCATGGCCGCGGCCGAACCCGCCACGCCTGTGGCGGCCACCGGCATGGCGGGGTTCTTCAAAGCCTCGTCCACCAGCGAACGAAGCCCGCTTTTGCGGGCATCGGTAATGTACAGTTTCTCTAATTCCTTGATATCCATAGGGAAGAAAAGACGCTTATCCGTTGCGGGTGATGCGTATCAGTTCCAGACGGGTGGCGGAGCGCTCGGTCACCTCGAAGCGCAGCCCCTCCAGCTCGATGACCGCCCCCTGCTGTGGGATGGTGCCGGTGGCGTGGAGGATGTAACCGGCGAGGGTCTGATACTCGTCGTCCTCAGGTATGTCGAAATGGTATTTCTCGTTGAGGTATTCGATCTCCGTGCGCCCCGAGAACTCATAGACGCCGGGGGCAAGCTCACGCTCGATGAGGTCGGTGGAGTCGTGCTCGTCCTGGATGTCGCCGAAAATCTCCTCCACAAGGTCCTCGAGGGTCACCATCCCCGCCGTGCCACCGAATTCGTCTACGATGATGGCGATGGAGCGCTTCTCGGAGAGGAGGCGGCGCATCATCTTGTTGGCCAGAAGGGTTTCGGGGGCATAGACCACCGGCTTGACCTGCTCGCGCCAGTCGCGCCCCGGAGTAAAAAGCTCCGACACATGGATGTAGCCCTGCACGTTGTCGATATCGTCGCGGAACACTATGATCTTCGAGCGGCCCGACTCGGTGAAAAGCTCCGAGAGCTCGCGGCGCGAGGTGGTGTCGATGTTAACGGCCACGATCTCGTTGCGGGGCACCATGCAGTCGCGCAGGTGTATCGTAGAGAAATCCAGGGCATTATGGAAAATCTTCACCTCGTTCTCCACCTTCTGATGCTCCTCGGCCTGCTCGTCGATACTCTGCTCGAGGTATTCGTTGAGGTCGCCCAGGGAGAGGGCGCCGAGTTTGGCCTGGCCGTTCTTTATGCCGAAAATCTTCATCAGCATCTTCGAGAGCCATGTGGCGAACAGCGAAATCGGGTAAAGACAGATATAGATCAGCGCTATCAGCGGCGACAGCACCGAGATGGAGCGGTTGGGGTTGATACGGAACACCGTCTTGGGGAAAAACTCGCCCGTGATGAGGATTATTCCCGTGGAAATCAGCGTCTGTGCCACAAGGATGAACCCCTCGTGAGGCCATATCTGCGCCAGCCACGGCTCGATGAACTTGGCCGCACCCATACCGTAGACAACGAGCATTATGTTATTGCCTACCAGGATGGTGGAGATGAAGAAATCCGGATTGTTGTAGAACAGGCTGAGGCTGTGCCCCATCAGGCCCCCCTTCTTGATGTCGAGCTCCACACGCACGCGGTCGGAGGTAACGAAAGCGATCTCAGTACCCGAGAAGAGCGCCGAGAAAGCAAGTGCCACAATGGTGAGTATCAGCCAGGAGTAATCGAATTCCATAAGAATATGCTTGTCTGTTTAACAGAAGAACTGCGCTGTCAGTTCGCGGGGCCTGAAGCTGCGGCCTGGGCAGCTGCGGCCGCAACGGCAGTCTGTGGAGCCGTAGCCGGGGCTGCAGATGAAGCCGAGGAGCCCGAGCCGCCGCCGAGGAAGTCGCTGGTGGGGAAGATACCGGTGGGACGGCGGATGATGTACTCCGTCATATCCTGGTTCGACTCGAAGCCGTACCCCTCGATGACGCGGTCGGTGCGCTCGATGTGGATGAAAGAATCGGAGTAGAGCTTCCCCTCGGCCTGGTCCCAGAAAAGCTGCTGGGTGAGGAACTTGTCGCCGTTGATGTTGAGCATCCTCACGTTGCGGTCGAAGCGCCACAGGCGCCGTTTGCTCAGGTAGGTGGCCGAGTCGGCGGTGAAGGAGCCGTTCTCGTTCATCGAGTTGTCGAACCGCAGGGCGTAGAGCCCCTTGGGGAAACACCAGTAAGGTTCCTTGGCCTCCTCGAACATCAGCCATATCGGAGAGGTGATGCGGTAGCGGGTGTAGGAGGAATCGGAGACGTAGGAGTCGACATTCAGGGTCTTGAGCGTGGGGAACTTCTCGGGGTCACGCCCCAGGCGTATGCTTTCCTGCTTAGATTCGGTGCAGGCGCAAAACGCCACGGCCGCCACTACGGCGGCCGCAGGCAGTATTCTCAGACCGTTGAACGGATTTCCCATTAACGTATCTTGTTACGCCAGAACCACAGCTCGTTGACGTTGACGCCGACTGTGACCATGAAGTAATTCTCTTTGACCAGAGGCGACGGAGTGGCCTGACGGTGACGGTATTCAAAGGCGAGGTTGACCATCGTCTTGGCCGACGGAGCCGGAAGCCCCAGACCGAACGACACTCCGTACTCGCGCAGCGAATTGTCGCCCACCTTCACGTAATCGTTTGAATAATAGCCGCCTACACGATAGTTAACACGCTTGAACCACGAGCCGCGCGGATTGGGCATATAGCTGAAACCGAGGGCGGCGCGCCAGCGGTCGTCGAACTGCTGGCCGTCGGTGTTGCCGTCGTCGAAGCCTTCGATGGTGCCGAAGCGGGCTTTTTTCCAGGGCTGGTAGGTGAAGTCGGCCTCGAGCGATATGCGCTTATCATAGGTCCAGCTGATGCCGGCGCCCCAGGTCTCGGCCTTCTGATAGTTGCCGCCGAGTTTCGAGAAGCCGACGGTGTCGGGCTCCACGTCGTTATTTACCTCGTAGTTCACCAGGCCATAGGCATGGCCGTGGAAATTCATTTTCGGCGAATACACCACGCCGAGACCGATGGTGTTGTCGGCGTTGAGGTTAAATTCGTACTGCGCGCCGACGGTGACGTTGAAGTCGCGGATCTCCAGCACGCGCTCGAAGAGCGATACGTTGCCGGCGTCAGTGTAGATATAGGTGTCGTTGAGGAGTGTTCCGAAGAGGTAGCCGAAGTTGGCGCCCACAGTGAAGTTCTTGAACGGACGCGCCGACAGCCCCAGGAAGAGCTCGCTGAGGTTGCCGGAACCCTCGCGGGCGTTGTGGCCGTTGACTATCTCGTTGCCGAAATTATAGCCCACACCGGAATAAGGGCGCAGACCCACTGCGCCGCCGCCGTAGCGGGTGATGGGGAACTGGAGGGTCACATAGTCGAGGCCGCCGGTGAAGTTCTTCCCCTTCATGGAGCCTTCAGTGGTGTTCAGCCCCTTAGCGTCGACCGCCATGTCGAAAAGGAAGGTCAGGGTGTCGATGGCCGCATACGAGGCCGGATTCATGAAGTTGATGGTGCGCCCCGAGCGCTGGGCATACCCTACCCCGCCCATGGCGCGCTGGGCGGCGGTGGCGTTCTCGGAGAGCATACCGTAGCCGAAACGCGAATAGGGGGTGACGGTGGAATTCTGCGCCGCAACCTGCGCCGCTCCCGCACCGAGGAGCGCCACAACGAGCAGAAATGTGACTTTCAGTTTATTATATATCTTGTTCTTCATTATACAGGAGAATACTAAGAAGGCCCTTGGTTACCAGACAGGAGTCCATGACCACGGGGAAATCAAGAAATTCGCTCAGACGTTTCGACCATCCGCCGGTGAGCACCACTTCGGTGTCGGGGCTGAGGAGCGACCGGTAATAGGCGATCTCGGCAGCCACGCCGCGCACGGCGCCGGCGCGCATGGCGGTCACGGTGTCGAAGCCGAACTTCGGGGTCTCGCCGTAGCCGCTGACCTCCGGGAGGCGGGCGGTGAAACTGCGCAGGGCCCTCAGACGCATCCCTACGCCGGGGGCGATGTTGCCGCCGGCATATACACCGTCGGCGGTGACTACATCGTAGGTCACTGCCGTGCCCATGTCGACCACCAGCAGGTTGCGCCCCGGCAGGAGGCTCCAGGCGCCGACAGCGGCGGCGATGCGGTCCTCGCCGAGGGTCTGCGGTGTGGCATACCCTATCTTCATCGGCATGGGGGTGTCGTGTCGTACCTCGATCGACTCCACGCCCATACCGCGCAGCCACGACAATATCTCGGGTCCCGAGCCTGTCACCGAACAACATACGCCGCGGCGCGGGTGATATTCCTGCACCACATCGGCCAACGCGCTCTGCGTCAGCTTGCTGATGATAACTTGGTCAACGAGCTCCGTGGCGTTCCATACCGCCACTTTGGCCGAACTGTTGCCCTGGTCAATGGTGATGTTCAGACTCATTGTCAGAGTGTTTCGCAGCAAATCCGCGTTTATCGGGGCAAATTTACGAAATCCCCGTTAAATAACCGCCCCACATTCCTTTAAAAAACAAAAAAATGTTGACACAGCCCACGGTCTTTATAGGAGAGCAGGTTTTCAACCTGCGTCACCCGATCTACGCAAAGCCTCCCCACTGATACAGTCTCTCGCAGATGAAACGGATAAACGGATTTTATCACCGGGAGGTCAATCCAACGGAGGGCGCAAGCGCCGGAGGATAAAAACGGATTGAAAATGCCTCGCATGGCAGTAGGGTCGCGACCTGTCGCGACCGCCATACGGAGAGTAGAGTGTGTCATTACCGGTCTCAATCGCTCCCGCTGTAGGGACGCTCCGTGGAGCGTCCGCATAATTTACTATATTCCAGCGCTATTTCCGGACGCTCCACGGAGCGTCCCTACAGCGGGAGGCGCGAAAACAGGGGTGTGGCGGGAAAACAGCGGTGCCGGAAGCCGCGGGGAGGCGGGTTCCGGCACCGGAGATATAGGGGTTATTTATGTATCAGAGAGTTGCTGACGAAGGTCAGCGGATGGCTGACCTGTAGTGGTCAGTCTTTGTTGGCGGCTTCGATTTCGGCAACACCGGGATCAACGCCCCACTGGGTCTGCGACAGGCGCAGGTAGTTGTTGTAGCGCCAGCGGGCATTGGCCTTAGCTGCTGCGAAGAGCTCGGCAGCCTCTGCGGGATACTGCTTGAATACGGAAGCGTAGCGCACCTCGCCCTTGAGGAAGTCCTCGAACTTGTCCCAGTCGGGAGTCTTGCTGTCGAGGGTGAAGGGGTTCTTGCCTTCTGCCTCCACAGCGGGGTTGTAGCGCCACAGGTGCCAGTAACCGCACTCTACGGCGCGCTGCTCCTCGGCCTGCGAACGACCCATGCCTGACTTGAGGCCGTGGTTGATACAGGGGGAGTAGGCGATGATGATGGAGGGACCGTCGTAAGCCTCGGCCTCGCGGAAAGCCTTAAGGGTCTGAGCCTGGTCGGCGCCCATTGCTACCTGTGCGGCGTAAACGTAGCCGTAGGTGGTGGCGATGAGGCCGAGGTCCTTCTTGCGCACGCGCTTGCCGGCAGCGGCGAACTTGGCGATGGCGCCCACGGGGGTAGCCTTGGATGCCTGGCCGCCGGTGTTGGAGTAAACCTCGGTATCGAGCACGAGCACATTCACGTTCTTGCCCGAAGCGAGCACGTGGTCGAGACCGCCGAAACCGATGTCGTAGGCGGCGCCGTCGCCGGCGATGATCCACTGCGAACGTTTCACGATATAGCTCTTGAGCTCGACGAGACCCTTGCAGATGTCGCAGGTGCATGCGGCGCAGAGGGGTACGATAGTCTCGTAAACCTCGCGGGTAGCCACGGCGTCGTCGCGGTTGTCGAGCCACTTGCGGGCCTGAGCCTTGATGTCGTCGGAACAGCAGTCGCAGGCGAGAGCCTTCTCCATGAGGTCGGCCACACGGGCGCGCATCTTCTCGTCGGCGATGGTCATACCGAGGCCGAACTCGGCGAAGTCCTCGAACAGCGAGTTACCCCATGCCGGACCGTGGCCGCGGAAGTTGGTGGTGTAGGGTGTCGAGGGCACGGAGCCGGAATAGATGGAGGAGCAGCCGGTGGCGTTGGCAACCATTTCGTGGTCGCCGAAGAGCTGGCTGACGAGTTTCACGTAAGGAGTCTCGCCGCAACCCGAGCAGGCACCGGAGAACTCGAAGAGCGGAGTGGCGAACTGTGAATTCTTCACGTTGGCCTTGATATCGACGAGGTCCTGCTTGGAGGATACGGACTTGATGCAGTAGTCCCATTCGGCCTGAACGCCGAGCTGCGACTCCAGCGGTTTCATCTCGAGAGCCTTCACGCCCTTCTTGCCGGGGCAGACGTCAACGCAGTTGCCGCAGCCGAGACAGTCGAGCACGTCGACGGCCTGCACGAAGCGCATGCCGGCGAAAGTCTTGCCGATGGCGGGGAGAGTCTGATCCTCGGCCATGGGCGCGGCAGCCATCTCGTCGGCGTCGAGGACGAACGGACGGATAGCGGCGTGGGGGCAGACATAGGCGCACTGGTTGCACTGGATACAGTTCTCTTCCTTCCACTCGGGCACGAA
>URZG01000110.1 GCA_900552325.1 uncultured Porphyromonadaceae bacterium
CCTACGAAGGTGACTGCTGTTGACAATCAAATAAGTAATTAACGTAAGCATTTTTCAGTTTGGGAACTTTTTTTCTCATACTCTTTCTGATTTTTATTTTCTACTTTGTCGTACGCCCCGTGTACCGCATCTGGAGCGCGGTGAAGCGTGCGCAGAAGCAGCAGAAAGACTTCATAAATTCCATGTTCGGCGCCCGTGGCGTCGATGACCCTCCCGCCGATCCCGAGGCTGCCGCCGATGAACGCGCGCGCCGCCGCGGAGGCTGGAGCGCCCCGCGCCGCAAACGCAAGAAAATCGACCCGGAGGTGGGCGAGTTCGTGAAATTCAAGGAGACGGAGGTGACCGTTGAGGGAACCTCCTCCGACACCGCCTCGAAAGCCTCTTTCACAGCTGAGGAGCAGATTACCGACGTTACCTGGGAAGATCTTCCCCCTGAGAAATAACGCGTCCGGCAACGCTCCGGGCGCTCCGGAATTCCCCCTCTTCCATATCTTATACTCTCCCGCATGAAACCGAAATCATATATCCCCGAATTATACTCATTTCTCGAGGAGCTGGGGCGCCGTCAGGACCGCGAATGGTTCCGCGCCAACCGGCAGCGCTATGACGATCTGCGCGCACTCTGGCTCGCCGATATCGACTGCCTGATAGCCCTCATAGGAGAATGGTGGCCTGAAATAAAGCGGATGACCGCCAAAGGGGCGGCTTACCGCATATACCGCGACACAAGGTTTTCGCCCGACAAATCGCCGTTCAAATCATATTTCTCGGCCGGATTCTCGCGCTACGGCCGCTCATCGTCGGCGGCGCATCTGCCCGGACTGTACCTGCAGATGGGGCCCGGACGTTTTGCCGAGAGCGTCGACTCCGGTCTTTACGGCGGTGTGTGGCAGCCATCGTCGGCCGATCTGAAGAAACTGCGCCGTGCCATTGTCGACAATATCGAGGAGTTCGAGGAGATTATCAATGCCCCGGAGATGCAGCGTGTCTATCCTGAATGGTGCGGCGAGCGGCTCAAGACAATACCCAAGGGGTACGACCGTAATCATCCGCAGGCCGAGCTGCTGCGCCTCAAGGAGTACGGCCGTTTCCTCCCCGCCGATATGGAGTATTTCAACGACCCACGGTGGCCGGAGAAGGTCGCCGACGATTTCCGGCCTCTTCTCCCGCTGCTGAACTTCTTCACCTACTCCCTTGAGGAGGAGGTGTGAGTGGGATCAGAGTGTGCGGTAGAGAGTGGCCAGAGAACTGCGCACGGCGTCGGGAAGGAAAGGTGCCGCACGGCGCAGCGAGGTTGTGCCGTGGGTGGCGATTAGCGCCGGATTCGCTATGTATGCGTCAATGGCGGCGGCGAGCGCCTCGCGGTTGCCCGGCGCGAAGATGAAACCGTTCACACCGTTCTCCACGATTTCCGGGATACCCCCCACGTTCGATGCGATCGCCGGCATGGCGCGCGCCATCCCTTCGAGAATACACACCGGCATCCCTTCGATGTAGGAGGGGAGTACTATCGCGTCACTGTTGCGCAGCAGGGCGTTTTTCGCATCGCCCGACACCCACCCGTGGAACGTTACCATATCGCCTACGCCGAGCAGGTTCACGCTCGTGCGCAGCTGATCCATCGCGGGGCCGTCCCCTCCGATAGCCAGTGAGAGCTTGCCGCGCCACCGCGAGGCGTTGGCCGCGATTGTCTCCACCAGGTCGAAAATCCCTTTTTTCTCGTTGATGCTTCCTAAGAAAAGCAACCTCAGGGATGCGGGACGGGAGTCTGAAGCCATGTTGTCGGGATAAGTATGTATGTCCGTGCCTGCGGGAGCCTCAACCACATTGTTTACGATCTCCACCCGTGGCAGATTCAGCTCCGAGGTGAAAAAACGGCGCCAGTAGTCCGACAGCACCACTACGGCCGAACACCTGCGCAGCACTTTGGCCATGCGCCCGCGCCCGTAACGCAGCGAGTATTCGGCCATCATTCCACCGTGGGAATGATAGACTACTTTGAATCCGAGCGCCGAACCCCATTTGATAATCAGTGATTTGCGTAACCACGACTTACCGCTGCCTCCCTGTATGTGGAGTATGTCGGTCTTGCCGAGCAGACGCAATACCGGCAGTCTCACAAGAAGTGCGGCCATCCTCACGGCGCTACCGGCAGGGCCGAGACGGCTGTTGGTGGCGATATGCCGGAACGACGGCAGCATCGCCCTGTAGGACTTCATGACGGAGGTTATCCCCCCCTCGCGGTGCAGCGACGGGCCGATATGCACCACGCGACGGAACACTTCTGCATCGGTCCGGCCGGGATAGTTGTCGGTCTTGCGGTTTGGTTTCATAACTGCAAAGTTACGCAATTTTCAAAGATCAGCGGCTCCCGGCAGAGGGTTTCTGCACGGGGATAATTGGAAATATAGTGCGTGTGTCATTTTGTAGAAATCTCTAAAAAAAAATTTGCAAGAATCGGGAAAGATTTCTAAATTTGCAACCGTAGACCGCAACGCAGAAGCCCGGTCGGGGTTCGAGCGGTGGGATGCGGACATAACGAAAAGCGTTTACTGCGCTCTTTCTTGACTCGTTGAAACTTCGCAACTTTCAGAATTCGTCAAGAATGAAGCAAACAGTAGATGCCAATGTGGATATGTATATTCTACCAACGGTAAGCACGTGAGTGTAAGCTATTGGTATTTTTACACATATTCTGCGTGAGGCTTCTGCAGGTTTGCTCGTTCAACGAATTCGGGCAAGCGAAGGCCTCAGCGAGTGGAACGAGCAACAAGTACGGCTCTCACGCTTTTTATTTTTAACCAATCGCCGATGTAGAGCGCCCTGAGGCTTATGATTGATAATGACAATAGCAAAAGGTCGCACCGACTGTGAATCTGAGCGTGAAATAATCGTTCAGGGTTTCAATGACTTGCTTAGGGTGCTTAAGGAAGCCAAAAAGCAAACGGAAGAACATGCCAAGGCTGCTCTGTATGACATTATTAATGATAATAGATTGTCAGAGGAAGAGCGAAGGACTCAAATGAAACCATTCAATGATCTGCTATCTGAACAAGAAGAATCAGATATAAGGATTCGCCGCACCATATTAATAGGACTGTTCGCATTTTGTGAACTGTCTTTAAAAAATATCTGCGGATATTATAAGATAGATGTTGGTGCCACAGATGACCCAAAGACTCCAAATAATAAGAGGGTCAAAAAAGGTAAGAGGACTTGTGTAAATGATTATATAAACGCTATATTCCGTTTAGGACGGCCTGACGTAGTGGAACTTATAATTACTGAAATTAAGGAGTTGCGAAATTATATGGTACATGGAAGTGCTGATGAAAAAAGACGAAGTATAATCGACAAGCTCGTAGATTCGCATCCTGAATTTTGCATCGCAAAAAATTGTGGGGATTATCATATAAGTTCATACAATGGTCTCGATAGTATCCTTAGGAATATCTACGATAGCTTAGAGATTGCCGAAACAACCATAAAAACAATAGCCGAATCAATCAAATCTTAAAAAATATGAAGTACTTACTAACATTTATTCTGCTTATGTGCAGCTATGTACTGTGCGGAGCGCAAGCAACAACGCTGATTGTTGACAACCAAACTCCAGGTTGGCTGTCAAGCAAAATCAACTATGGAGACCAACAAACCGTCGAAAACCTCAAGGTTACGGGGTATCTGAATGCCGATGATTTAAAGTTTATTGGCACACTGATACAGACTCATTCCTTATCAGGCATGGTTGATTTGGAAGATTGCCAAATCATCAATCAAGAAGGTGTCATAAGCAATATGCTTGATAAGAATGCGTTTTCTTTTGGTTGGCAGGCAAACCGTCCTGAAGGATATTGTATCAGGCATCTAAAGTTACCTATTAAGCTCATTCACTCCAAAGAGTGTCTTACGAAAGACTATTTAATAATTGATACCCTAACTGCTGGTGGAGCCAGTATGCCGATAATCAATAAGGAGAGTTTCTCATATCATAATCGTAATATAAAGCACTTAATATTACGAGAGGGTGTGACAACAATTGAGGATTATGCATGTGACAATAATGTAGAGATTGAAACGGTTAGCTGTCCAGAATCTATGGAATTTATTGGAACCGGTGCATTTCGCGAGTGCAGCGCCTTGAGTTTAATAAATCTGCCAGATAATATCACTGAAATTCAACAGTTAGCTTTTGAAAAATCATCATTTGTCCCCGATACCCTTAAATTGCCAGAATCTTTAGAGGTTTATTATACTAATTCTTTCTCTTTAAAAAATGGACAAGTAATAGAACTAGGGAGCAATGTTAGTAAATTTGACAATGAATCTTGGGCCCTTACAAAGAATACAGCAGTGACATATATAATTAATCGAGTAGTACCTCCCACTTTTAACAAGGGAGCTAAGGAGAACTGGTACCAACCATCTTATAGTGATGGCAAGGAACTTTCCGGTTGTACATTGTATGTTCCCAAAAACGGGTACTCGATGTATGTAGATCCGGAATATAACTCTGTTGGTCCCGGAGGAACTTGGTCTGGGTGGAGCAATCCATATTCGCACGCAAAAGTAAAAACAATCTATATTCCTGTTATAAACATTTCACTTAATCATTCTTCATGTAGCCTTAATGTCGGCAATACTATTAATCTTATGGCTGACGTTCAACCAAATGATGCTGATAATAAGGATATTGTCTGGCAATCAAACAATGCTAGTATCGCCAGTGTCAATAATGATGGACTGGTTTCAGCATTATCGTGCGGTAATGCTATAATTACCGCGTTTAGTAAAGAGAATGCGAGTATTAAAGCGGCTTGTGAAATAACTGTACACCAACCACTTCAGTCGATTTCTTTGACACCAACAAACATCAGACTGAAAGCTGGTGAGATGTACGAAGGTCTTTCAATAAGTTATAATCCAGCAACAGCAGATAATAAACATGTTACGTGGCAATCATCCAATCCTTCAATCGCGACAGTTGACAGTAATGGTAAAATCACTGCGATAACAGGTGGCGAAGTGAAAATCATTGTGAAATCTGAAGAGAACCACGCTATTAAGGCAGAATGTATTGTTTCGGTTATCCAACCTGTTACTGGGATATCAATCAATAAATCTGTCATAGAACTTATAGAAGAAGAATTCGAACAGCTCATAGCGACCATAACACCTGACAATGCTTCTGATAAGGAAATAAATTGGACAAGTTCGGATATTAGCGTTGCTATGGTTTCTCCTGATGGTACGGTATATGCGATAAAGCCTGGCCAAGCTACCATTATGGCAACAACAGCTGATGGCGGTTTTGTTGCGTTGTGTAAGATCAAGGTTAAGGCAAGAGAGGTTATTGCAACTTCAATCCAAATATCTCCATCTTCGAAAACAGTAGCAATAGGTGAGACCATTAAGTTAAACGCATTGCTCGAACCAGAGAATGTAACAAATGCTAATTTAAGTTGGACTTCTTCAAATCCTAATATCGCAACTGTTGATGTAAACGGGTTGGTTAAAGCGATTGCAGAAGGAAAAACTCAGATAATCGCGACAACGACCGACGGCAGCAATCTCTCAGCAATTTGCGAAATAATGGTTGAAAAGCAATTCATCGGCATTTCACAAATTCAGATTACGCCATCTAATGCAAAAATAGCTATAGGCAAAACATTGCAACTGAATGCAATTATTGCTCCCAGCGATGCAACATCAACAAATATCTTATGGTCATCTACTAATACCTCGGTCGCAAAAGTATCGCAAAACGGACAAGTTGATGCCATTGCAGAGGGAGAAGCGATTATTATTGCATCAACACAAGATGGGTCAAATCTATCAGCTGCTTGTGTAATATCTGTATATCAAGAGAATGTTCTTATTTCGGATATTATTCTTAATCCTGCGCATATAGAAGGTCTGGAAAATGAATCGGTTACGATTAATGCAGTTGTAATTCCTGATAATGCTACCAATAAGCGACTTAAGTGGAGTTCATCAAATGAAAGTGTCGCAGTGGTAAACGATGGTGTTGTCAATCTTATAAAAGGAGGATCAGCCATAATTTGCGCCGAGGCTTTAGATGGATCTAATATCAAATCAGAATGTACAATTATAGTTTCAGAAGCTGTCGGGATTGAATCTATAATCGAAGATAAAAATACTTATGTCAAAATCTTTAACTTAAAAGGATTCCTTGTATATGAAGGAATCTTCGCAGAAGCAAAGATAAAATCCGGCATATATATTGTACTTTGTCAAGGAAAATGTTTTAAGACTAAAGTTGATTAAAATAAATCAACCAAGTGAATGGGAGCCGCAGATGATTATACTGTGGCTCCCATTGCATTATCTGATTCTTAAACTATATCTTAACAGTATGTTCACACGTCCAAACGTGACGTTCTTCCCGCTTCCCGGCAAAGATCAGCGGCTCCCGGCAGAGGGTTTCTGCGCGGGAGCCGCCTATAAAGGGAAATAAGGTGCGGGGGATGATGGGGTCAGACGATGCCCTGGGCCATCATGGCGCGGGCTACTTTCATGAAGCCGGCGGTGTTGGCGCCGCGCACGTAGTTGCAGAAGCCGTCGGCTTCTTTGCCGTAGCGCATACACTGGGCATGGATGTCGGCCATGATGTGTTTGAGTTTCTCGTCGACTTCTTCGGCGGTCCAGCTGAGGCGCTGCGAGTTCTGCGCCATTTCCAGGCCGCTGACGCTCACGCCGCCGGCGTTGGATGCTTTGCCGGGGGCGTAAAGAATTTTAGCGTTGATGAATTCGTGTACGGCCTCGGGGGTGGAGGGCATGTTGGCGCCTTCGCTCACGGCGATGCATCCTTGGGCCAGGAGGGCGCGGGCGTCGTCACCGTCAAGCTCGTTCTGTGTGGCCGAAGGCATTGCGATGTCGGCCTTCACGAGCTGCCAGGGGCGTTTGCCGGGGTGGTATTCGCACCAGTCCTCGTCGGCGAGCTCGCTGAGGCGTCCGCGGTAGGAGGTCTTGAGCTCGAAAATCTGGCCGAACTGGTCGGCGGTGAGGCCGTCGGGGAAGAGGAGCGAGCCGTCGGAGTCGCTGAGCGACACCACTTTGGCGCCCAGTTTGATGAGTTTGTCGGCGGTGTAGAGGGCCACGTTGCCGGCACCGGAAACCGCCACGCGCTTGCCGGCGAGTTCCACACCCTTGGTGGCGAGCATGTTGAGCAGGAAGTAAACGTTGCCGTAGCCTGTGGCCTCGGGGCGCATCAGCGAGCCGCCGAAGTCGAAGCCCTTGCCGGTGAAGGTGCCGGAGAACTCGCGGGTCATCTTCTTGTACCAGCCG
>URZG01000111.1 GCA_900552325.1 uncultured Porphyromonadaceae bacterium
GCGCTGATTGACAGCATCCGCAACGCCGAAAAGAATGTAATTCTCGTAGACGCAGGCGATGCCGTGCAAGGCACCCTGTTCTTCACCTTATACAAAGGGGAGGCTGAAATAAAGATGCTCGAGGCACTCGGCTATGACCTGGCCATTCTCGGCAATCACGATTTCGACAACGGTATGGAGCCCCTGAAGAAAAACGTCACCTCCACACCCGGCATACAGTGGCTCTCCACAAACTACGAGTTCGACGACGAACAGCTCGACTCCGTATTCGCGCCATACAAGATCTACGACATCGACGGGCGAAGCATAGCCTTCATCGGTATCAATCTTGACCCTAAAGGGATGATCGCCGAAGGAAACTACGACGGCGTGCATTATCTTGACGGCATCAAGGCGGCCAACGCCACTGCCTGGGCCCTCAAACATAACGAAAAAGCCGATGCTGTGGTAGCCATAACCCATGTGGGCTATGACGAAGTTCCCCCTTCCGACAGGATGATAGCCTCGCAATCGGAGGATATCGACGTGATTCTCGGCGGACACAGCCATACTGTAATCACCCCGGGGAGCGGCATGGAATGGGTAAATAACCGCGACGGCAAACCAGTACTGATTACCCAGAACGGCAAGAGCGGCGTCTACATAACGCAGGTCACTCTTGATCTCGACAGCCTCGGCACCGCGCTCCCCGCTTACAAACAGTACACGGTCGACGAGCGCCTCGACGGCCATACCGACACCGACGTGGAGGAAGCGCTCAAACCTTACCGCGGAGGAATTGACGAACTCATGAACCGCAAGATAGGACGCACGGCCTACGAGCTCAAGGCTGAGGAACCGGGACTGCTCAACTTCATAAGCGATTTCCTGATGATGCGCGGCGCCCAACTCCTCGGCAAGAAACCATCGCTCGCCCTTGCCAACAAGGGGAGTCTGCGTCGCGGACTTCCGAAAGGCAACATCACCGAAGGTGAGGTCATCACCATGCAGCCTTTCGCCAACCGTATCGCGGTGATCGAGGTCAAAGGCAGCGATCTTGCCGAAGCGTTTGATGTAATGGCCTCGCGCGACGGCGACGGCGTCAGTGCAAACGTTGAAGCCGTCTACGACCCGGCCACCAAACGCTGCACCTCCATACTTATCGACGGCAAACCCATTGACCCCGAGGCCACCTACACCGTTTCCACAATAGATTACCTCGCCAACGGTGGCGACTACATGGAGCCACTCACACGCGGCAAACGTATTGCCACATCCGAGGATATTGTCTACAACGATCTCGTCGCCTACATAAAATCTCTCCGCAACAAACCCATAGATCCCTCAAAAAAAGCCCGCATGCATCCCTGACCGTTATTCCGCATCAAACCGGAAAACACCCGAGGGAGCCGAAAGAGGTATCGAGGAAATCCCAGTCCCGCAATCAGAACGCCTTACCGTCATGCGGCCTGTGATGCCGCGCGCGGCCACGCTATGGGCCACGAATCCCATAGTGTACCGGAGATTGACCTCGATGCACGGAGCTATTTCGACTCCGTCGGCCGAATCATACACAAGCATATCCACGCCCAGCGGCCCCTCGTAACCGGGGGCCGCTGCCGTTTCTGCAAGACAGCCGCAAACCTCCCGGCGCACGTTCGCCAACTGCCTGGCTCCGGCCATCTCCCCGAGACGGCGCTCTATTTCTTCATCAGTAGCAAGAAGATTCCCGCCGTAAGCCGTTCCCCCCGTAAAGAACATGGAATAACCGTGAAACTCGATTTTTCCGGCACGCGCCATAAAAAGCATGGCAAAATCCTGCACCCCGGCGTACCCTTTTTCGAGCATCACCGAGCCCTGGCGTCGGATAATCCCCTCGACCTGATTTTCGGATATATCCTTGGAGCGGAACACGCCGCGCCCGCTCGACGACCAGGGCGCCTTGACGTAAAAATCGGGGAATCGCGAGGCAAAACGCCTCACGTCCTCCAGGCAGAACGCCTCCGCGGATGTGTCATACCCCATCGACCGTAATATGCCCAGCGCCGTGCGCCGGTGCGAGAGCGACCGGTAGAACTCACCCCTCTCCATCCCGCGGTCGACCAGAACGGCAGGCGCTCCATACTTCTGAAACAGCCGGGCGGTATAGGCGCTTCTTCCCCAGGGACACAGCTCTTTTATATCCAAATCCTTGAGCGATGCCACCGGCCTGGGACCTTCCCCGAAGCGGGCACTGACCACCTCAAACCAATCGCGCCGCATATCGCCGTCGGGCAGCAACAGGAAATCACCCGAATCGCCGAACCACCAGGGAAGCGTGGCCCCCGACCGCGCCATAGCCACAGCGGCTTTGGGAGGAGTAAAACTGACCTTCCCCGCACCAAGGGCGATATCGTTCTCCGGATTGAATAAAAACACTCGGTTCATATCCGCAAATTTACGAAAATTTCCGTACCTTTACGCTCCGATTTGCCCTATGAACGATGTAATCAAACTTCTGCCTGATTCGGTGGCCAACCAGATTGCCGCCGGAGAGGTGATCCAGCGCCCCGCGTCGGTGATAAAGGAACTGGTTGAAAACGCGGTTGACGCCGGCGCCGGATGCATAAAGATAATTCTGCGCGACGCCGGTAAAACTCTCATACAGGTGATTGACGACGGATGCGGAATGTCCGACACCGACGCACGCCTGGCTTTCGAGCGCCATGCCACATCAAAGATACGGCAGGCCGCAGACCTTTTCGAGCTTCACACCATGGGATTCCGCGGGGAGGCTCTCCCCTCGATAGTGGCAGTATCGCAGGTGGAGCTTTCCACCATGCGACGCTGCGACACGGTGGGTACACGTCTTTGCATCTCGGCTTCAAAATTCGAGAGCCAGGAACCGGAGGCCTGCGCCCCGGGCACCAACCTTATGGTGAAGAACCTCTTCTTCAACTTCCCCGCCCGCCGCAAATTCCTCAAAAAGGATTCGGTGGAACTCTCGCACATAATGCATGAGTTCGAGCGGCTCGCGCTGGTGAATCCCCACCTCGAATTCCAGCTGGTCCACAACGGCGTGACCCTGCACCAGCTCATGGCCGGATCGCTGAAACAACGCATCGCGTCGCTTTTCGGCAAAGCGCTTGACAAGCAGCTCATTCCGGTGGAAACGGAAACTCCCTTGGTGAAAATCAGCGGATTTGTGGGGCTGCCGGCCAACGCCCGCAAACGCAACGCCCTGCAGTATTTCTTCGTCAACGGGCGAAACATGCGTCACCCCTACTTCCACAAGGCGGTCCTGCAATGTTACGACAACCTCATCGCAGCCGATCACCAGCCTAACTATTTCCTGAACTTTGAAGTGGATCCACAGACCATCGACGTGAACATCCACCCCACGAAATCGGAAATAAAATTCGAGAACGAGCAGCCGATATGGCAGATTCTCCAGGCTGCCGTGCGTGAATCGCTCGGGAAATTCAATGCCGTTCCCGCGATAGATTTCGACAATGCCGACGCGCCCGAGATACCTTCGTTTGATCCCGACGCCACAGCCGCACACGGACTGAACATCGATCCCGACTACAACCCGTTCGCCACCACGGATATTCCGCCGGCACCGTCAGGCGGCACGCCGTCATTATCCGCGCAGGAGATCATATCCTCGTCAGTGAATTTCAACGAGATACCGTCGGCAGCCGCCATTAGTGCGGAAGCCCGGTGGGAGCAGGCTCAAAAAGCCGCCACCTCCGACTGGGACAAACTCTATGACAATTTCCGTAACGCCGCCACTGACGATCCCGACAACTACAACCCGTTCGCTTCCGCACACAATATAACTCCGGATTCCGCTTCGAAAGCCATATCCCATACACTATCGGTTCAGGCAGAAACCCCGTCGTCCTTCAACACACGCCAGCCCGGTATCGAAGGACTTGACTCCACTGCGCCGGCACTTCCCCATCAGGTTGACGGAGGAGTGCTCCAGATCGCCGGCCGTTATCTGATCACCCCCGCATCCGGTGGAGCGCTTGTCGTAGACCGGCACCGCGCACATGTAAAAGTGCTGTATGAGCGATTCCTTAAAAACAGCAGTTCGGATACTGCCGAAAGCCAGCAGGTTCTCTTCCCGGAAACGGTGAATCTCGCTCCGTCGCAGCATGTGATTCTCGAAAGTATAAAGGAAGAGGCCGTCACAGCCGGATTCGCCCTCGCATACAAGGGGGAAAACGTCTGGGAAATTCTCGCGGTACCCGCCGCTTTAGGGAAACTCAGCCCCAAGGATGTGCTGCTTAAAATGATCGAGACGGTAAGCGACGGCATGGAGAACGGCGTGGCCGACACTGCGCAGGCCATCCACCGGCATGTGGCGTTATCCATGGCGCGTTCCGGGGCCGTACGTCCCGGCGACTATCTCTCGTCGGCTGAGGCCGAGGAGCTGCTGGGAGCGCTTTTCGCGCTGCCCGATCCACAGTACACCCCCGACGGCGCTAAAATTCTTTTCGAACTCCCCGAGAAGTTCATCGCCTCGCAGCTCTGACAGCCGTACCTCTTCTATTTGTGACGCGATATGCGCGTGTCAGAAAATCCAGTCGATTACCAGAAGTATCAGCCCCGCTATCACCACGCCCCAGATACACTTCCAGGCATAATTGTAATCCTTCTGGGCGAACGACTGCTTTATCCGGAAGGCAAAGAAAGCCACCCCGATAAAATAGAGCACCCATACCGGCCACATCTTCAGCCACTTGATGCACCATATAAGAAGTACGAACGCGCCCACTATCGCCAAAATGCCCACTACAGTGAGCCAAAGGCCCTCTTTTTTCGAAAGTCTGTCGTCACGGGTCTCGCCCTCTGTTTCCTTTGTTGCCATAATACAATAGTTTCTATATAAGAAAAACGCTCCCGGCCACATAATGTTGCCGGGAGCGTTTTTTATGACAAAGGATTCGGAGCTGTCCGCATATTATCACGCAGCGTCCAGAAGTTCAACGGGCCCTTTTCTCGGTGTTTCCCTCGAACCAGTCGATGAACGCCAGATTGACAAGGCGCGTTCCGCCGGGAGTGGGATAATCACCTGAGAAATACCAGTCGCCGGGTGAACTGCGCACAGCGGCATGCAGCCCGTCAACCGACTGATACACAATCTCCACCTTCGCTTTGGTTCCCTCCGGAGTAAGCATACGGGCCATTTCCTCGGAAATCTCGCGGTCTGTGAACGGTTCGTAGATAGCTTTCACACAGTTCACCTGCTCTCCGGCCGGAAGCGCCGACTGCTCGAGACAGCGCTTATAAGTATCTTCGATCACATTCTCCATACCGCGGGAGCGAAGGAGAGACACCGCGGCTCGGAATGCCGCGAACTCGCTCATGCGTGACATATCAATTCCGTAATAGTCGGGATACCGCACCTGCGGCGACGAGGATACGACCACTATCTTACGGGGATGAAGCCTGTCGAGCATCGCTATGATCGATTGTTTCAACGTAGTGCCGCGCACGATGGAATCATCTATCACGACGAGATTGTCGATATCGTTGGACACGCAGCCGTAAGTCACATCGTACACATGAGCCGCCAGGTCGTTGCGCGACTCCCCTTCGGCTATGAACGTGCGCAGTTTTATATCCTTTATAGCCACCTTCTCCACGCGCAGACGCTGGTCCATCACCTCCTTTAGTGTGCCGGGCGACAATGCCCCAACCCGCTGCAGCTCCATGATCTGACGGCTTTTTATTGCGTTAAGATGGTCCTCAAACCCCTCCACCATACCGATGAAAGCGACTTCCGCCGTATTGGGAATAAAGGACAGCACCGTATGTTTCAGATCGTTGTTTACCGCCGCGAGAACCTGCGGCGCCAGACGGCGTCCAAGCTCTTTGCGTTCCTGGTATATATCGGCATCGCTGCCTCGCGAGAAATAGATGCGCTCGAACGAGCAGCGGCGGTTGTCACCCTCGCCGAGAATATCGGCGATCTGCACCTCGCCCTGCTTGCTGACAATCAACGCCGATCCGGGACGCAGCTCCTCTACCTGCGCGCGGCGCACGTTGAATACAGTCTGAATCACCGGGCGTTCCGAGGCAATCACAACCACTTCGTCGTCGATATAATAGAAAGCCGGACGGATACCGTGGCTGTCGCGCAACGCGAACATATCACCCGAGCCGGTGGCTCCGCAGATCACAAAACCGCCGTCCCACGACGGGGATGCGTTGCGCAACACCGACGCCACATCAATCCGATCCTCGATGGCAATACCGAGTTCCGGATCCTGAAAGGTGTCGCGCAACTGGCGGTAAAGCCGGTGATTTTCCTTGTCGAGCGCGTATCCGAGCTGTTCCAGAAGAACGATGGTGTCGGAGTAGATGCGCGGATGTTGCCCTTTCTCCACGATCGAACGGAACACCTGATCCACGTTGGTCATATTGAAATTGCCGCACATCAGCAGGTTACGCGAGCGCCAGTTGTTACGACGCAGGAAAGGATGTACATACGATATGCCGCTTTTCCCTGTAGTGGAATATCGCAGGTGCCCCATGTAGATCTCGCCGACGAAAGGGGTGTAAGCCTCGACCTCATCGGCAGGTAACGCCGAGACGTCGGCGAGTTGCGGCATTACATTGGAAAATATTTCGGTGATGGCGTTGGCGCCGAGGGCACGCTCACGGAAAATATACTCGTGACCCGGCACCGGATGAGTCTTTACCACGCCGATACCCGCACCCTCCTGGCCCCGGTTGTGCTGCTTCTCCATCAGCAGATAGAGTTTGTTGAGGGCCCAGGCGTAAGTGCCGTATTTCTGCCGGTAATATTCCAGCGGCTTGCGCAGGCGGATCATCGCCACGCCACATTCATGTTTTAACGGTTCCAAAGGGCTGTTGTCGTTAGGAAAAAATGCCGGGCAGAACGAGTCTGCCCGGCACAATACGGTGGGTTATTTTTAACGGATGAAGAGCATCTCACGGTATTTGGGGAGAGGCCACATCTCGTTGTCGACCATAAGTTCGAGCTTGTCGATATGGTAGCGGATCTTCTCCATGCAGGGAAGCACCTCGTCGTGGTAGGCGATGGCTTTCTCGCGTTCGCTCTCGATGCGGTTGGCTTTCTTGCGGGCATTTACCATCCGCTCCACCTCCTCCTTGATGACCGCCATGTGCATGGAGATCTTCTCGATGGTGGAGAGGTCGCTGGCTGTAAGCTCGTTGGCCTTGGCCTCGGGGAAGAGCGATTTGATTTTCACCAGGTTGTCGACAAGTACAGACTGGTAGCGGGTGGCGACAGGTACTATATGGTTCAGGGCGAGGTCGCCGAGCACTCGTGCCTCGATCTG
>URZG01000112.1 GCA_900552325.1 uncultured Porphyromonadaceae bacterium
ACACACTTTCAGTGGAAGGGACGGGCCGACAATGTAATTATATCGGGAGGCATTAAAATTTTCCCTGAGGAAATCGAACGGCAGCTTTCCGGTCAGCTTCCATGGAATTTCTACTTTATCGGAGAACCCGATATCAAATGGGGGCAAAAACTCGTTATGAAAGTCGAATATTCATCAGCCGATTCGAAAACAATCGAATCGAAGATACGCGATATTCTTGAATCCAGTCTGCCGCGATACCATCGGCCCAAGGAGATAATTTTCCTGAAGGAATTCCCGCGTACTGCCTCCGGAAAAATTCTGCGGAGGTAATCGATCCAAATTATGGCGAAGTAAAGCATCCGTAGTTTTTTACGCATATATATAATTTTACATAACCCCCATTCTGTAACAATTCTTGGTAATGAGAGAAACACTGCCCTGTTTACCGAAATAGAAAACCGGGCACAGTAACGAATCGGTTAACGTTACTGTACCCGGTTTTCTATTTCAGATGGTTCTCAGCCGCAATGGAAAGAATCAGCAATGAGCTTTTTAAGCAGCACATTATCTTTTTTGAGGCGTGTACTGAGGTCTGCGTCATTGTGCGACCGGAGCATCTTAATCTGGCCATTAATCATCATAGCAGAGAAAATGCCGTCCTTTTCGTAGAGACCGCGTTGCGCTTCAAGACGCGAGGCACTTTCAATGCATGATGCAGGCAATGCCTCCAGATCTTCCATGTTGACATTCCCTTCGAGGAAAGTAGACCATGCGATCTGCTCGGCATCCGGCATGCGGAATCCCTGCAGACCGGCTGTCACGATGGCAGCGAGATACGACGGGATATTGGCAGATCCGTCGCCTGATCGTATCTCTATAGTCTGACGCTGCGATGCATCCAATTCCCTGTTATCAGTCGGAGGCAGTCCGTTGGCGATTGCGCTCATATCGGTAGTGGAGGTCCATCCGAGCGGAACACGTACCAGACCGGCACGATTGCGCATCCCCCAGCACACAGTCGTAGGCGCTTCCTGATGTGGCACCAGGCGCAGATAACTTGATGGGATGGTATTGCCGAATGCCGTTAGTGACGGAGCCATAACCATAAGGCCGGCGATAAGTCGTCGAGCTTCCAGAGAGAGCTGCCTGTCTCCATCGAGCATTACGTTACGCCCGGTTTTATCTTTCAGCCGCATGTGGATATGCAGACCCGATCCGGCTTTCCCCTCGATAATTTTCGGAGAGAAAGTAACAATCAGATTTTCCTGAAGAGCGAGGTTACGTATTACCCACTTGGCGATCAGAAGCTGGTCGGAAGCCTTCCGGACAGGAACCGGAAGGAATTCTATCTCGTTTTGTTCATACGTCATGCCGTTTAATGTAAAACAGCCGACTTCTGAATGGCCGTACTTTATCTCACCTCCGGTCGAGGCGATAGCACTCATGCATCTGGCTCTGAAATTCTCGAATTTAGCAAACGGCCCCGATTCATGGTAACCTTTCTGGTCAGCCACGGGATACATCTCGGTACAAGGGGCTATCACATAATATTCCAGTTCTCCCATCGCCTCGAAATCAAGCGACGTCTCGGCTTTGAATATATCCGCGGCTTTGTGAAGGGCGTATTCAGGAGTACATTCCACCGGATTGCCGTCATTACCGAAGAAAGAGCACAGCATCACCAGAGTAGGCATCGGGGCAAACGGGCTGATGAATGCCGTTGAGAATCGCGGCAACACATAGAGATCGCTATTATGTGCGTCGATAAAGGGGAAAAGGCTCGAGCCGTCCACTCGCTCCCCGGACGTAAGGATTTCCCTCAGATATTCTTCCGAATTGATGACGAACTGGAGGGTTTTCAGGCGACCGTCGCCTCCCGGATACATGAAGTTCAGCATGCCGATTCCGTTCTCATTCACATAGCGAACAATGTCATCGGCTGTAAAATCTTCCGGAGACTTTTTTAGAAAAGCCACCACCGGATTCCGTGAAGTAGAATAGTTCTTATCCATATAATAAAAGTGTTTCATGGTCAGCTTCGCCTCCGGAGTATTCCGGGCTGATCCGACGAATATTCAAGGTTCCGCAAATATACTCTCTTGTCTTGTGATAAGCAAGTAATCTGCCGTAAAACACCTTTTTGATTGTTTGAGGTCGATTACCTGGCTCTCCCCTACTCTTTTTATGGCATATTGTCAGGCAGTGACGATGGCCGTATGAGCAAACGGAGAGATGTGGAGTAATTGAAGTAGGCCCATATCCAGTTGATGACCACTGTAAGTTTGTTGCGGAAACCCAATATGGACACCAGATGAATGAACATCCAGGCCATCCAGGCGATGAATCCCGAAAACTCGATGTGTTTCAACTGTACGACCGCACGATTTCGACCTACTGTAGCCATGGAGCCTTTGTCTTTATATCTGAATGGTTTGATCCGGTTTCTGCTCATAAGATTATGAGCCACAAGTCTCCCCATCTGTATTGCCGGTTGCGCCAGTTGTGGATGTCCTTTAGGGAAATTCGGATCTATGTCGGGACCCTCCGTCATAAGCGCAATGTCACCGACGGCATATATCCCTTCTCCCAATGCGTTTGCCCGACAGAATCCGTCGACAATAAGCCGTCCACCCTGCCCGATATACCGTTCCGGAGGGAGATCAGTTTTGAAATCGAATGAAGTGGCACGTACCCCGGCGGTCCATATCACGGTATCGCCATCCAGCCGGTCGCCGTCAGTCATGAAGACCGTATGCCCGTCATAATGGTCCACACTCGTTCCCAGACGGCATGTCACCATCAGTTGTTTGAGCTCACGCAGAGCGCTGGCCGAACTTTTCTCGCTCAAAGTGCGTAACAACCTGTCAGATCCTTCCACAAGGGTGATACTCATTTCTTGCGGATTTATTTCGGGATATTCCCGAGGGAGCACATAACGTTTCATTTCACCAAGAGCCCCCGCGATCTCGACTCCTGTAGGTCCTCCTCCGATTACAATGAACGACAACAGTCGTTTTCTGATCTCCGGATCTGTTTCTATCGAAGCTTTTTCCATCCTGCACAGGATGTCGTTACGGCACTTAAGCGCCTCGGACGTGGATTTCAGGGTGTACACCTTCTCCTTTAGGCCGGGTATACGGAAGAAATTGTTGGTGGTTCCAGCGGCGATCACCAATATATCGTAGGGGATTTCCTCGAGATCGGTCGTTATTATCTTTTCCGCCGGGTCTATGGATATCACTTCCCCCATATTGAACTTCACACCGTTGCCACCACGCCGTAGTTTCCGGAGTTCCCGGCGGAGAGGAAAGCAGATGCTCGAGGCATCAAGGCCGGCCGATGCCACCTGATAGAACAGCGGCGGGAAAGAGTGATAATTGTTCCGGTCGATAATTGTAATGTCAAATTTTCTCGGATCAAGCTTTTTTACGAAGTTAAGCCCTGCGAATCCTCCGCCGATGACCACAACCTTTTTAAGTTTTCCCTCTTGTCTTTCCATAATAACAGAATATCTCAATGAATTAATCCGATATTATAACAGACGGAGGACCCAAAGGGTTGCTTCATGAGCCGGTATGCTTCAGCGCGTCCGCGACCACGAACGTGCTCCCTCCGATAAATATCATCGGATTATCCTCGGCCATATCTGCCGCCATGCGCCGTGCTTTCTCGATGGCATCCCCTACTCCGCCGGGCACAGATATGCCTTTAAGTCCGAATTTCGCACCTTCGGCCGCCAGGTCTTCGGCCGCCAGAGCACGGGGGACAGACGCCCGGGTAAACAGATATATGGCATCCGCAGGCATAAGAGGCAATATATGGCTGATATCCTTGTCGTTGACAAATCCCAATACCATTATGAGTTTCCCGGGATAAGAGCGAAGCCGTTCCGAGAGGATCCGCCATCCCCCTATATTGTGACCTGTATCACATATCGTGAGGGGATTTTCGGCGAGTTTCATCCACCGGCCTTTAAGCCCAGTGGCTGTCGTGACCGAGTCGAGCCCCTCATATACATCTTTATGCGAGATAGAGGTAATACCCGACATCACCTCCAGAGCGGTGATCACCGTGCGTAGATTCTTCACCTGACAGTCGCCGGTGAGATCGTATTTAATCTTTCCGAAGGGAGTGTCGTTTGCGACTAACCTTTTACCGTCGACAGTACGCACGGCGTTGAATTCCGGAAACCGTTCTTCGGCATATACTATGGGCGCGTGCCGTTCCTCAGCGGTTCGTGCAAAAACTTCTTTTATATCTCCTTCTGCCTCTCCGATCACGACAGGGATGCCGCATTTTATGATTCCGGCTTTTTCAGCAGCGATCTGTGTAAGAGTGTCGCCCAGTTGCGCCGTGTGATCTTTGGAGATATTGGTTATTACAGACACTACGGGCGTAATGATATTTGTAGAATCCAGTCTGCCTCCCAGACCGACTTCTATTACCGCGAAATCCGTACCACATTCGGCGAACCAGTTGAAAGCCATTACGGTGGTCAGTTCGAAGAAGGAGGGCCTGAGCCTCTCCACAAGTCCGCGTGCAATACATTCCTCTACAAACTCCACTACTTTCTCTTCAGGAATCATACTGCCGTTGATCCTTATCCTTTCACGGAAATCAATCAGGTGCGGAGAGGTGAAAAGACCGGTCTTCTTCCCGGCGGCCTGAAGAACAGAAGCAATGGAATGTGAGGTTGACCCTTTCCCGTTCGTACCTCCTACATGTATGCATTTCAGTTTTTCCTGAGGGTTGCCGAAAGCTGCCGCCAGTTGCCGCACAGTGTCAAGACCCGGTTTATATGCCGCAGCTCCGATCTGCTGGAACTGAGGAGTCTGTGTATACAGAAATTCTACTGCCTGTGAATAATTCATGGTTAGAAATAATATATAAGGAATCCGGCGACTCCTGATGCGATGATCACGAGAATGGGATGTATCTTAGTAAACAATACGGTAGCCAGAGCCGCAGCTGCGATTATCACTGAAATCAGAATCTCGCCGCTCTCCGATCCGAAATTCTCGCCATTCATCAGCAGCAATGCCGCCGAGGCGATAAGACCGATCACCACCGGACGCAATCCTTTGAAAATACCGCGTATCGCCACACTTTCCTTATGTCTGCTGATGAAATGGCTTGTGTATGCCACAAGAAGAAACGAGGGAAGAACCACCACGAATGTGCATATAAGCGATCCCAATATCCCCCATATGGGTGAGTCGAATCCGGCCTGCATCGGGGCGGCGTATCCGATATATGTGGCGGAATTTATACCGATAGGTCCCGGAGTCATCTGGGATATTGCCACAATGTCGGTAAACATTTTCTCAGTGATCCATCCGGGCCCGACGATCTCGCGCTCGATAAGGGAAAGCATCGCATATCCCCCGCCAAAGCCGAAAAGACCTATTTTAAGATAACTCCATATCAGTCTGAGATAAATCATAGTCCTTCCTCCTTTTCTTTTTTATCGAGACGGTCAATTCCCATGCGTCTCTCCTGTCGGCGCAGCCACAGCCATCCGGCGACACCGCCGATGATTATATATAGGATAGGGTTGGATATTACCGGGAGTTTCGACCAGATTATCAATGCGACAAAAACCGGAATCCACACTGTTTTCCAGGTTATCCGGGCTGATTTGGCTGTGGTTATGACCGGGGCGATTATAAGAGCCACGACAGCCGGTCGTATTCCCCGGAATATCGAGGAAATAACCTTGTTGTTCTGAATAAGATCTGGAGTGAGAAACACTGCTATGGCAAGGATTATCAGGAAACACGGCATTATCGTGCCGAGAGCTGCCGCCACAGATCCACGCATCCCGCGCAATCGGTCGCCCACAGCTACCGATATATTGACCGCAAGAATCCCCGGCAGCGACTGCGATACAGCCAGAAGATCAAGGAACTCTTCACGGGGAATCCACTTTTTTTTATCCACGACTTCACGTTCTATCAGTGAAATCATTGCCCATCCCCCTCCGAAAGTGAAGGCTCCGATCCTCATGAACGACATGAAAAGCTGAGAATAGATATTTCCTTCTTTTCGGCCGGGAGCTTTTTCTAATTTATCTTTCATTATCTTAACCTATACTAAAGCGTTGGACGTCACAGCCCGGTGTCGTCCGGCGTCCTTTTCGGAAACACGGGTGCAAAGTTAATCATTTATTTCTTTACAAAGTGCAATGGCGAAAAGATGATTGTAGCAATTAGTCGCGTATTGTGATGGAAAAACGATATTAACACCTAAAAATGTTGGAAATAATTTGTTAATTCAAGTCTGAAATGTTAATTTTGACGCCAAGTGTTAAAGACTACGGCTCACTTGATGTGCCGATTCATAAACATTCCTCTCACGCAAGTGTTAAAATTGGTATAAACGTAAAAAATGAAGAAATCAACTATATGGCTCTTGGCCGCACTTATGGCGCTCACGCTGATATGCCTCCTCTATATTCAGATCATGTATATGGAGAGCATGATACGTATGCGTGACGACCAGTTCTCCGAAGGGGTAAGGCGAAGCCTGTATGCCGTATCCTCTCTTCTGGAACAGGATGAGACAAAATATTATCTTGAAGAAGATGTGGCCGAAGTAGAGGCCGCCTCGATATATTCGCAATATGGAGGTACCCCGCGGCTGGGAGGAATGAGATATACCTTTACGACTCACAGCGGTCTTATAGGTGACGTTACGGTTCGTGCCGATCCGGACAAGATCTATAACCTGCAGCGTGAGGAGGGTTCGCTGGCGCAAAGCTACAATACGATGCGGGAAGAACTCAAAGGACAATATCTCTATCAAAAAGGACTTATCGACGATGTGATCATAAACATCATGAACAAGGCCGCCGACCGTCCGATTGAGGAACGTGCCGATTCTGCAGCCGTGCGCAACTACCTCAAGCAGGAGCTGGAGAACAACGGTCTCGAACTCCCCTTCGAGTTCGCAGTGGTGAACCGTAACGGACACGCTTTCTACAAAACCGGCGGCTTCAGCAATGACGAAAAGTCGGCACTCGACAATACACTTTTCGTGCAGCCTCTTTTCCGCAATGATCCGCGTCAGAGCAAGAATTATCTCCGGGTATATTTCCCGTCTAAAAACAAGTATATACTTTCTTCGGTGAAATTCCTTATACCCTCGTTCGTGTTCACTTTTATTCTGGTGATCGTGTTCATATACACTATAGTCCTCTCTTTCCGCCAGAAAAAGCTTACGGAGATGAAGAACGACTTCATCAACAACATGACGCATGAGTTCAAGACACCGA
>URZG01000113.1 GCA_900552325.1 uncultured Porphyromonadaceae bacterium
ACTCTCAGCCATCGACCCGGCCCGCACAGCCGTGGCCGACAAGCGTTTCGCCTCCGTATTAGGCTCCTCCGCGCCCAAAGCCGCAGGCGACACCATCTTCGAGACCACATACGCCCCCGACCGCCTCACCTACCACGCACGCTCGGCGCGCGGCGGCGTGGCCGTATTCTCCGAAGTCTTCTTCCCCTGGGGCTGGGAGGCTACAGTCGACGGCAAACCAGTGGAGACAGGCCGCGTGAACTACCTGCTGCGAGCCCTGCGCATCCCCGCCGGCGAACACACGGTGGAAATGACATTCCGCCCCGCATCCGTGAGCCGCACCGTGACAGTGGCGCGCATAGCCGTGATACTGATATACATCCTGGCCGCCGCGGCGCTCGTAGTATCGCTTCTGCGCACTCCTGAAAAAGAGAAGTAACCAATGGGATGGCTAAAGAAATGGCGCACGAGCCACGGTTTCGGAGTTCACTCCACATTCGCCTACAACCTGATAACAAAGGTCCTGCGTCAGACCTCGGCACATTATTACGCTTACGCCGAGATTGACTCGCTGTGTCCCAAAGGGCGCCGCACCGGCGTGACCGACAACTTTTCGGGATTCCATTATGCCATTCCCGACGCCAGGCTGCTGTTTCGCCTCCTGTGTCATTTCAACCCAGTGGAAGTCATCGATGTAGGCAATGGCCATGAGGTGACCAACACCATCCTCGAACGTGCCGTGCCGCGGGCGCGCCGCGAGCGATGGGTGACATCACGCCCTACCGCGCTGGAGAAAGAAGGACTTCTCTTTGTACTGGTCAACCTCGTCAATGATGAGATAAGTCCACTCGTTGCCGAATTTATCCAGGAAATCTCCAGGCGCCCCGAGGGGTGTGTGGCCGTGGTGCGCAACATCCGCTCCGACGCCTCGACGCGCCGTTTCTGGAACCTGTTGCAGACCCGGATTCCGGCAGGGATGGATTTCACGAACAACCATCTGGGGATATTGTGCGCGCTTCCCGGCCTCCCCCGGCAGTCCTATAACCTTTACTTCTGACCTCTGACGGAATGGATCTACGGCCAGTGCCCGATGATGAAAAACTCCTGAACCTTTACCGGGCATATCTCAGGATCCAGTGCGGACTGGCCGACAACACGGCCGACGCATACACCGACGACGTACGCAAACTGCGGTCGTACCTAGCCGACGGCACCGTAGAGCTGACCGACATCACCTATCCCGACCTTCAGAATTTCCTCGCCACACTCAACGACCTGGGGATATCGATGAAATCCACCTCGCGCATCGTGTCGGGGATAAAATCCTTTTTCCGCTACCTGCGCATGGAGCGGTTCATCGCCGAGGATCCCGCGATTCTCCTGCAGAAGCCCAAGGTCGGCGTACACCTCCCCGAGGTACTGTCGGTGGAGGAGATCAACTCCCTCGTGGAGGCCATTCCTCCCGGAGCGCAGGCGCTCCGCAACCGGGCCATAGTGGAGACCCTCTACGGATGCGGACTGCGCGTGTCGGAACTCGTCAACCTCGAACTGTCAAAGCTCTACCTCAGGGAGAACTATCTGGTGGTGCGCGGCAAAGGGGCCAAGGAAAGGCTCGTGCCGATGTCGCAGGTGAGCGTCGACCTTATCAATGCCTACATCGCCGGTGACCGAGGCGATACCGTAGTGCGCCGCGGCGAGGAGAACATACTCTTCATCTCCAACCGCGGGGCACGCCTCACCCGCCAGATGATATTCACCATGATACGCCGGCTAGCACTCGCCGCCGGAGTCACACGCACCATCTCCCCACACACCCTGCGCCACAGTTTCGCCACCCACCTCCTCGAGGGTGGAGCCAACCTGCGCGCCATCCAGCAGATGCTCGGCCACGAATCCATCACCACCACCGAAATCTATCTCCACATCGACCGCTCCCACCTCCGCGAAGAGATCCTCGCCCATCACCCACGCAACATTACACACTGATAACCAACGTCTTTATCATCTTTTGGGGTGTTTTAACAATAATTTCGGCCCACTGCCTGAAAACCCGGTGAACCACAGCACCGTAATCTTCGTTTTAGTGGCAGAAATCAAACTAAAACAGACATAATTATGGAATCAATTATCAACACCCACATCCCCGAGTTCAAAGTACAGGCTTATCACAACGGCGAGTTCAAGACCGTGACCGATAAGGACGTTCTCGGCAAATGGGCCGTATTCTTCTTCTATCCCGCCGACTTCACCTTCGTTTGCCCCACCGAGCTGGAGGATATGGCCGACAAATACGAGGAATTCAAGCGCCTCGGCGTGGAGGTCTATTCGGTCAGCACCGACTCACATTTCGTGCACAAGGCATGGCATGACGCCTCCGACAGCATCAAGAAAATCAAATACCCCATGCTGGCCGACCCCACCGGAGTGCTCTCGCGTGCGTTCGGAGTGATGATCGAAGAGGACGGCATGGCCTACCGCGGCACTTTCGTCAGCAACCCCGAGGGTATGATCAAACTTGTTGAAATTCAGGACAACAGCATCGGCCGTAACGCCGAAGAGCTCCTGCGCCGTGTGGAAGCCGCACAGTTCGTGGCCACACACGACGGCGAGGTATGCCCCGCCAAATGGAAACAGGGACAGGCCACCCTCAAACCCAGCATCGACCTTGTAGGCAAAATCTAATAAGCTCCCCGATAAAATGCTTGACAACAACATATTGGAACAACTGAAAACAATCTTCGCCAATCTCCGGTCGGAGATTGTTTTCGACATGCGGTATCCCGCCGGTGCGGGCGGCGCGCCGGAAATGAAGGAATTTCTCGACGACGTAGCCTCCACCTCGCCACGGCTCACGGTAAAATCCGCCGAAGCCGATGTCGAGGCTCCCTCCTTCGCCATAGTGAAGAACGGCTCCCCTACGGGCGTTAATTTCTGCTGTATCCCCAACGGCCACGAGTTCACCACCCTGCTGATGGCGGTGCTCAACGCCGACGGCCAGGGGAAGAATCTCCCCGACAACACCCTGAGCTCCCGCATCGCCGCCGTCAAAGGACCGGTGCGGCTGCGCACTTTCGTATCGCTGACCTGCAACAACTGCCCCGATGTGGCTCAGGCTCTTAACGTGATCGCTCTCCTTAATCCTGAAGTGGAGAATACCGTAATCGACGGTGCCGTGGTGCCGGAGATCGTAAAGTCGCTCGATATACAGTCAGTTCCCACGGTCTATGCCGGAGATTCGGTGCTGAGCGTCGGGCGCGCCACTCTCGGCGACCTCCTGGCCAAGCTCGAAGAGCGATACGGCACCGTGACCGATTCCTCGGCTCCGGCCATAGTGCGCGAATATGACGTGACAGTGCTTGGCGGAGGCCCCGCCGGCGCCGCAGCAGCCATATACTGCGCCCGAAAAGGGTTTACCACCGCCGTAGTGGCCAAAGCCATAGGTGGTCAGGTTCTCGAGACAATGGATATCGGCAACCTTATCTCCGTAAGGCAGACCACCGGACCTCAGCTCGCTTCCAACCTCAAGGAACACATGGCCGCTTACCCGATCGACGTTTTCGAGAACCGCAACGTCAGCGAAGCCGACATCAGCGGCACCGTCAAGGAGCTGCGATGCCCGGGCGAGACCTTCCGCAGCCGTGCCCTGATCATTGCCGCCGGAGCAGGGTGGCGACGGCTCTCCATACCCGGAGAGGAGGACCACGTGGGCCACGGCGTGGCATTCTGTACCCATTGCGACGGCCCCTTCTATGCCGGCAAACGTGTGGCCGTGGTAGGTGGCGGCAACTCCGGAATGGAGGCTGCCATTGATCTTTCCGGGATCTGCCCGCACATCGACCTGTTTGAATTCCTCGACACCCTCAAGGCCGACAGGATTCTTCAGGAAAAGGTCGCCTCGTTGCCCAATGTCGACATCCACACCGGATGCCAGGTATTGGAAATCATCGGCGACGGCAAGAGCGTGTCGGGAATCCGTGTCAAGGATCGCGCCACCGGCGCGGAATCGGTATATCCGGTTGAAGGTGTCTTTATCCAGATCGGGCAGCTCCCCAACAGCGCCCTGTTCAAAGACACCCTGCCGCTGAACAAAGGGGGCGAGATTATCGTGGACCGCACAGGCCGCACGACCGTAAAGGGTGTCTACGCCGCAGGCGACGTCACCGACGTCCCCTACAAGCAGGTCGTCATCGCCATGGGCGAAGGCGGCAAAGCCGCCCTCTCCGCCTTCGAGGACTTCATGCGCGGAGAGATCTGACACCCCCGCCATCCGACAGTAGGGACGCTCCGTGGAGCTTCCGCGAATACCCCCATTGATTAACAGGTATTTATGCGGACACCCTACGGAGCGTCCTAATGTTATTTACTTATGATATAAACATATATCATCGCGGTTACCATCCGGAAAAAGGCAAAAGGCGAGAGGCAAGAGGTTAGAGGTTAGAGGAGCCTTCCGGGGCGCTATCTGGCAAAGGGGCGCTATCTGGCGAAAGAGAGGGTGCGCACCTGCGGCGTGCCGGAGGCCGTGTTGGTGTCGAGCAGGCGCAGACGCAGCCCTTCTATGCCGTCGCGGTCGAAAAGGGGCGTCAGGGGGCAGCTCACATAATATTCGCGGGCGAAATTCGGAGTCTCGTTACCCCGGCGATGAAAGAGGTAGGCCACGGGCCACGGGCTGTCGATCGTAGTTTTGTCCACGATAATGGCGAAACGGCGCGGAGCGCTGTCGTAGGTGAGGTTCAGGCGCATATTCAGCCGGTTGCCGGCGCGCCAGGCCGAAAGGAGGTACACCCCTTCTGAATCCCACCCCTCGAGCCCCTCAGGTTCTGACTGCAGCAACACCAGGTTATTGATCTTGCGGCCGCTGTTAACATAGATATATCCCGTAGCGGTGGCGTCGGCGGTATAGGTCAGCAGCAATGCCTCCCCCTCCTCGATATCTCCGAAAATATATTCTCCGCGGGCCGTCAGCACCTCGGGAGTGCCGCTCCCGGGGGCATAGTATGTGAAAAGGGTGCGCCCCTCGGCGATACCGTCGTATTGCACGATGTTCTGCAACACGGGCTGCCGGTCGGCAACGTCATCGTCAGCGCATGCGGCGAGCAGTAGCACGGCGCATAGAGCCGCCGCCGGATGTATAAGTTTATAGGAGAGGAGTTTCATTGCGGGAGATTATGGAGGTTATCAGTCCGTCGCGCATGTGGATCACGCGGTCGCAGTCGGCGGCGAGCCCCTCGTCGTGCGTCACTATCACGAAAGTGGCACCCAGGCGGTCGCGCAGATCGAAGAAGAGCCGGTGCAGCCCCTCGCGGTTGGCCGAATCGAGCGATCCTGAAGGTTCGTCGGCGAGCACCACCTGAGGTTTGTTGATCAGGGAGCGGGCCACGGCGGCTCGCTGACACTCCCCGCCGGAGAGCTGTGCCGGATATGCTTTTTCAAATCCAGATAATCCGACCGTGCGGATAACCGCCTCTATTTTCCCCGGATCTGTCTCCTTTTTTGAAAGCCCGAACACCACATTTTCCCAGACGGTCAGCCACGGCATGAGGCGCGGTTCCTGAAAGACAAATGCCGTCTTGTGGGCGCTCTCCCAGCGGATCTCTCCGCTGTCCGCCGTCTCCAGTCCTCCGGTCAGCCGCAGAAGCGTCGTTTTCCCGCATCCGCTCTGCCCCAGAATCACGGTGATTCTCCCCGCCGGAAGCGACAGGTTGATCCCGTTTAAAACGGGAATCTCCCGGTTATCCACCCGGTATGTTTTATGAATATCAATCAGTTCAATTCCAGCCATTTTCCCCGGATCCTTTCAGCACAAATCCTATCATCCATCCAAACAGGCGGTCCGTCACATATCCAACTGCCCCGATCGCCAGAATCCCCACGATCACCTTGTCGGTCCGCGACATCTGCTGTGCAAATAAAATCATATGTCCAAGCCCGGTGGACGCCGCCACCATCTCCGCACCGATAATGGCGCGCCAGCTATAGCCAAGCCCGATCCGCATTCCGACCAGAATATCTGCCATCGCATAGGGCAGAATGATGCGGAAAAATTTGCGGCGCTTCGAGTAGCCGAACATATCGCCCACTTCCAGAAGTTTCGAATCGCACCCGGTAAATCCCTTCACGATATTTAAGTACATCGGGAAAAAGGACGCCAGCACAATAATCACCGTCTTCGTCGTCTCTCCGATTCCGCACCAGAGAATCAGCAGCGGAATCATGCTGAGCGGCGGGACATTGCGGAAAAACTGCACAATATACTCATAGTAAACGCTGCTGCCCGGAAACAGCGCCCTAAACATTCCCAGCACAAAGGCAAACAGGAACGCAATCGCAAATCCCTTCATGACACGCAGGAAACTGATTGAAATATCCCTCCACAGTTCCCCGGTTTTCACCATTTTTAAAAAACTCGTCCACACCCGCGCCGGGGACGGCAGCACATACGCACTGACCATCTCCATGCGGCAGACCAAATACCAGATCAGAAATACCGCTCCGATTCCCAGCGCCGGACCGAAGTATTTCTGCCAATTATCCTTGAATTTCTTCGTTTCTTTCATTCTTCCCATTCTTTTGCCGCAATTCATGCATTTTCCGCTTCTTCAAGCGTTTTCCATGAACCGCAGCTTTCTCTCACTCTGTCTGCACGCCATCCCCGTGATGGCATCCATCCTTACAATACAAAAGTTCCAGCAGATCCGCCTGCTTCCAGCTTCCGCTCTCCACATATGCCCGGATTTTCTCCGGACTGCTGACACTCTCTACCTTCGCCGCTTGTCCATCTTTCCGGCAGATTCCCGCAAAATACCCCGGCGGAATCGGGCTGTCTTCGATCGCCCGGACGCACACCTCACCACCCGCCAGACGATTCCATGCGATAAACCGCGTATTCTCAAGTCCCAGCGAATTTCCAAGCACCGCAAGACTCTGGTATGGCGTCGTGATGATCTTCTCCCCATCCGCCAGATCCGGACGCGTGCTTAATTCCCGCGCACAGTGAAGTAAAATCGGCTCGATCGGGGCAACTTTCAGGTTTTCAATTCCAGTATCCTCATCAAAATACTCTTCCTGTGCTTTCTCGTTATCATTGTCCTTTACATAAATCTTTCCATAATTGTAGCTAAATACACCGTAAGCAATACCTAAGATCGCCAGCAGTGCAATGACAACTCCCATCACGATCTTGCTCCAGACAGGCAGCTTTTTCTTTGGCATATCTGCTGTAAGCTCTTCTAACTCTTT
>URZG01000114.1 GCA_900552325.1 uncultured Porphyromonadaceae bacterium
TCGTCCCCAAGGAGAACATGCTGGGCCGCGAGGGCAAGGGCTTCAACATCGCCATGCAGACTCTGGACGGCGGCCGTATCGGCATTGCCGCTCAGTCTCTGGGTATTGCCGAGGGCGCTCTGGAAGAGGCCAAGGCCTACACCAAGGGCCGTGTCCAGTTCGGCAAGCCCATCAGCAAGTTCCAGAACACCCAGTTCACCTTCGCTGACATGGAGCTGGGCTGCGAGGCCGGTCGTCTGCTGACCTATCAGGCCGCCATGAAGAAGGGTGCCGGTGAGCGCTACACCAAGGAGGCCGCCATGGCCAAGCTGTTCTGCTCTGAGCACGCTATGAAGACCACCACCAAGGCGCTGCAGATGTTCGGCGGCTACGGCTACACCAAGGATTATCCCATGGAGCGCATGATGCGCGACGCCAAGATCACGGAGATCTACGAGGGCACCAGCGAGGTCCAGCGTATCGTCATCTCCGCCAACATGGGCCTGTAAGGAGGAGAAGTCGAAATGAAGATTTATGTTTGTGTCAAGCAGGTACCCGATACCTCCGGCAAGGTGGCTGTCAATCCCGACGGCACTCTGAACCGTGCTTCCATGCAGACCATCACCAACCCCGATGATATGAACGCTGTTGAGGCCGCCCTGAAGCTGAAGGACGCCACCGGCTGCAAGGTCACCGTTGTCACCATGGGCCCCCCTCCCGCTGCCGGTATGCTGCGTGAGCTGATGGCCATGGGCGCTGACGAGGGCGTGCTGGTTTCCGCCCGTGAGTTCGGCGGTTCCGATACCTACGCTACCTCCCAGATCCTGGCCGCCGCTCTGAGCACCCTGGGTGTTGAGAAGGACGATATCGTGATGTGCGGCCGTCAGGCCATCGATGGCGATACCGCCCAGGTAGGCCCCCAGATCGCCGAAAAGCTGGAGATCCCCCAGGTGTCCTATGTGGCCGACATCGAGAACGAATACAAGGGTCTGGAGGTGAACATGAAGCTCAACCTCGAATCGGTCGACACCCCCGAATATACAATCGACCACAAGACCTCGCGCAACCTCGTGCTCGCCCTCTACGCATGCCCCCACGGCGTGATCTCCATGAGCCGCGACATGGAAGGCCTCACAGAGACCTCCACCAACCTCGCCTCTGTGAAGATGCCCGCCGAGGGGAAGATCGTGGTCACCACCTCGCAGCGCTCCTGCGTTGACTCCCGCAAATACGATGTGGCCAACATGGTGGAATCCGTATTCCTCCTGGCCGGTGCCGAAGTGGAACACGGCGACGGCTATCCCGCATGGTCGCCCAACCTCGACTCGAAGATCATGCACATCGCCTCCGACGCATACGAGGAGCTTTACGGCGTGAAACCCGCCATCAAGGCCATCCACGCCGGTCTGGAGTGCGCCCTCTTCAAGCAGAATTATCCCGAACTCGACATGGTGTCGTTCGGCCCGACCCTTCGTGACGTGCACTCCCCCTCGGAGCGTATGCACATCCCCGCCGTAGAGCGTTTCTGGGGTCAGCTGCGCCGCACCATCGAGAAAGTGGCCGGTCTCTGACGCAGGCCCTTTCCCCTGTAAGGGGGTGTATCATCCTCGCCCGACTTTCCCAGCCGTTCCGAGGATGTATCAGAATTGCCTGATATTATCAAACTGTGCGGACGCTCCGTGGAGCGTCCCTACAGCAAAAGCCGTTTCAGGCAATTTTGATACATCTTCCTGCATGGGGACGGGCAGGCCGGATACACCCCCTTGTATTTTTTTACATACATTCCCTCTATATCATGAAACGACTACTCATATTCCTCGCCGCCCTGCCGTCAGTGGCTGCGGCCAATCCCCCTGTAGGTTCGTTCCCCGAACTGGTGCCCGACCGTCACGCCGTTGATCCCGAGCAATGGGTCGACTCGGTGCTGCTGGGCGACCACGGCATGCCCGGACCGGAAGAAGAGCTGTCGGATTCAGACCGCTACACCCGTCTTACGGAAGAGGATTACCGTGAGGTGGCCGAAGAGCTCGGCGTCGAGGTGGCCGCGATAAAAGCCGTGGTCGATATAGAGGCCGGGAAGGCCCATCAGGGCTTCTGGGCGCCCGGAAAACCTATAATCAATTTCGATCTCGCCATGTACCGCCGGGCCGCGAAGCGCTACGGCGTGAACCTGTCGAAAGCGCAGAAAAAAAGTCCGGTGATCTTCGCACGCCCCAACATTCGCAAATACGGCTCGCAGCAGGCCGCCCAGCAGGCGCGTCTCGACGCCGCGCGGGCAATCCACGACGGCGCCGCCGTGGAGGGCACCTTCTGGGGGATGTTCCAGATCGGCGGCTTCAACTGGAAGAAACTCGGATTCTCCTCCCCGACCGAGATGGCAGAGGCCATGAGCCTCTCAGAGCGCGAGCAGCTCGAGATTTTCGCCCGCTTCATCTGCGAGTTCAACATGCTCAAGGACCTCCAGAACAAGAACTGGCTCGGTTTCGCCCTCAAATACAACGGCCCCCGCGCCCGTTCACGCGGCTACCACACCCGCATGGCCGCCGCCTACGCCCGCCACTCCGGCCGCTGACCTCCGTGATTAACCGAAATGTCTATATGCCATATTTGTGTAAGTGCGGGCCCTTCTCAATGGTGATTCCGTGCTGTTCCATGTAGCTGTGGAGTGCGGCTAAGGCAAGGTCTTTATCAGTATAAACACACTCCACTATCTCCTGGCCGTTTGGGCTGATGTAGCCCCATAATCCCGATCGTCGTACAGGTCGGGCTATGAAATCGCTTTGGACGAAAAGGTCCCCTGTGTCATCATATCCTCCGGCTACTTTTATTCCCTTGATGTTGTAAAAATCTATCTTGCCGTATAGACCACCGTTTACCGCACAAAGTCTGTCAGCTCCCAATAAAGAGATCATATCGAATTTGGGCTCCAGAATAAAGTACCCGTTGAGGCTGTAAAGCCCCCATTTGCCATTCTCTTTTACTCCGATGCAGCCGTGGTTGGCTTTGTGATGTATATCTTCAAAGCTGCATGGAACAACTTCGGCTCCGTTGGAGTTTACACATCCCCAAAGGTTGCCACGTTTTACGCGTACCACGTTTCCCGAACACCATATTACATCCTGAAATGTTGCTGTAGAGGCTATCATTTTCCCGGTTCGCCAGTTGAAGGCGGCTTTATCGTAATCAAAAGTCTGTCCTATTATTATGTTGCCATATATCTCGCTAATCCAGGCTAACGGGAAATCTCCGATATGTTTACCCGAATAGTTATATAACTCTACTGAAGAGTGTTCGTTCAGTTGATAGGTCGTAAATACTTCATGACGATCAAAATCGAATTTGTAGCCGATTGCCTGGAATTTGAACGGGACTATTGCATTTCCTTCCTCGTCTATTACTCCGAATAATCCGTCTCGTTTTACGATTGCACGGCCATTGACAAATATTTGGTTCCGGTAATCGCCCGTGTCTTCGAATTGAGGTGCGATTACCTCTTTTCCGTCGGCGTTGATAAAGCCGTATTTCCCGTTGCGTTTTACACTGATGAGCCTTGATGGAGCGGGATTTTTTATGTGGTAAAGATCGCCGGAATATATCCAGTCGATGCAAGTCATGTCCTCATAGATATGTTCAGTCAAAGGACGGCAGGTTGTGGCGTCGTATAGTGCGTACTTGCCGTTTTTACTTGCAGCGAAACGGCTGCCGCGATGTGGGTTATCAGTCTGAAATATTGTTTCCCAGCCGCCTCCGCTCCAGCAAATCCCTCCGAAAAGGTCTATTCTATCGTATTCAAAAGGTAGAATTTCTTCTTCACGGAGATTTACGCCTCCGTATAATCCGTCTTTTGAATAGAGAAAAAGAGAATCGGAGACATTTATAAAACTCTCTTCATCGGCATTTACGGATAATCTTTGCCGCCCTTTTGAGTCAATGATGCCCCATTTGCCGAACTGTTTTACGAAAATCAAGTCGTCGTCAATAATCTGTACATCTTCATATTTCGGAGTAATGAGTTCCTCGCCAATCACGTTTTTGAATCCCCAGTAATCGGAAGCCGGGTCGTGGAAAGAATAGATATAGGGTGTGTGGATTTTGGATATAGGGGACGTCGTGGCTGTGCCTGCGGGGAAACGCAATGTTATAACATAAGTAATCTTGCTTTGGAGCTCTGCAATTCCATAATCTTGAAAATAAATATGTAATGGCAGCATTGAATCGTGTAAAATGCGCAACTCCTTGGATCCCGACAGCATATATACGGAATATTCACCTGTGAGGTAGTCGGTTTCTCCGATGGTATTCCCCTGAAAGCTGGCGTTAGGACTGGCAAGTTCTACTTTCACAAGAGCGCAAGGTTCGCCGTTGAGGTCGTTACGCACATATTTTGAGGCTGTCAAATCGAAGGGGAGACACTCCACTCTTTCTATCTCAAATTTTTGAGCCCTTCCATGTATGGCCAGGAAGAGGCATAGGATTATGCTAATCAGGTATTTCATCTTATGTGTTTTTGCATACAAACTTAATAAAAAAGTATGGAATCAGCCATGTAATCAGTACAACTTTTCTGAATTTTGTCAGGATTGGGAGGTTTCGGGGCGAGTGTGGCGGTCGCGACAGGTCGCGAACCCTACGGGAAAGCTCGTAAAAGAGTCTAAACTGTTTTTATTCTTTTGGGCGAGTTGTTATATTCCTAAAGGGATAAGGGCCGTTTAATCCGTCGGATCGGTGAAATGTTTTTGCGTGAGGAGATTTTGCGCGTTGCCAGAAGTGATACGGTAAAAAGATTTTTGGGAAAATGTTGGGAAAAACGCGAAAAATGGCTACCTTTGCACAGTTTTTTCACCTCAACGTGCCGTAAACCACGGGTTTGTGGCGTGTTGGAGTGCGGAAACTATTGTTTATCAATTAATTGTAGAGTCATGGGAAAATTCAGCGAGTTCAAGCTGCCCCTGAAGAGCATACCTGTCGGCACGCAGGAGTTCACCTATCATCTCGACAAAACCTTTTTCGGGAACATGGAGAATGCCGATGTGCGCGACGCCGATGTGGACGTACATCTGGAGGTGACACACAAGAACGATGTCTATGACCTCGTGTTCCACCTCACCGGAACGCTCACCGTGGCATGTGACCGCTGTCTGGACAATCTGGAACTCCCGGTTGACACTGCATATCAGGTGGCCGTGAAATATGGCGAGGACTACCGCGACGACGCCGACGGAATAATCGAGATCCCCGAAAGCGACAACTATCTCAACGTGGCCTACATGATTCACGACACCGCCGCCCTGGCGATACCAATCAAGCACGTCCACCCGCTGGGCAAGTGCAACAGGGCCATGTCGTCGCTGCTCAAAAAGCACCGCGCCCACACTCCCGGCGATCTTGACGCCGAACTCGAGGACGAGCTGATCGACGAGATCGACGACGTGGCCGACGACAGCGCCTCCGCATCGACCCCCTCCGATCCCCGCTGGGACGCCCTCAAAAGTCTCGGCGACCTCCCGGAGGAATGATAACGAAAAAACAACAACAAGATAGATTTAAAAAACAATGGCACATCCTAAAAGAAGACAATCCAAGACCCGCACTGCCAAACGTCGTACTCACGACAAGGCCGTAATGCCCACTCTGGCCCTCTGCTCCAACTGCGGCGCATGGCACGTTTACCACTGCGTATGCCCCGAATGTGGCTACTACCGTGGTAAGATCGCCATCGAGAAAGAGGCCGTTGCTTTATAATGAAACGCAAGGGGGCGGAAGCCCCCGGCTCTCCCTCTCACCGCGTTCAGCCCAAATCCCCCCGCCGGAATCTTCCGGACGGCGGGGACACTCCGGGTCTGAACGGGTGTAATTTCATATATGTAGCCCCGTGAAATATTTCAGCGCGGGCTGCTGTTTAAAAACGACACCTGTAAAACCTACAGATATGCTCAACGCCAAAATATCAGGCATCGCCTCTTATGTGCCCGATGACATTCTCGACAACGAAATGCTGTCGAAAATGGTCGACACCAACGACGAATGGATCACCACTCGCGTTGGCATCAAAGAGCGCCGCATCCTCAAGAAGGACGCCGGTTCGTCATATATGGGTATCGAGGCCGTGAAAAAGCTCCTGGCCGAGACTGGCACACCCGCCGAAGATGTGGAGCTCCTGATCTGCGCCACTTCCAACCCCGACTACCGTTTCCCCTCCACCGGCTCCATCATCTGCGAGGGTGTAGGGCTGAAGAACGCCTACTCCTACGATATCCAGGCCGCATGCGCCGGATTTATCGTGGCGCTCGAGGACGCCGCCGCCTACATCAAGAGCGGTCTGCGCAAGAAGGTAGTGGTGGTATGTACCGAGAAAATGTCGTCGATGGTCAACTATCAGGACCGTGCGACATGCCCCCTGTTCGGCGACGGCGCCGCCTGCGTGCTAGTCGAGCCTACCGAAGAGGAGGGGATGGGCGTGCGCGACGCAGTGTTCCATGTTGACGGCCGGGGCCTTGAGCACCTGGTGATGTGGGGCGGCGGTTCGGCGCGTCCGACAACCCAGGCCACACTCGACGCCGGCGACCACTTCCTCTTCCAGGACGGCCGCAACGTCTACAAGAACGCCGTGACCGACATGTACACAGCCACTATGGATGTGATGCGCCGCAACAACCTCACTCCCGAGTCCATCGACTACCTGGTGCCCCATCAGGCCAACCTCCGCATCATCGAGGCCGTAGGTTCGCGCGCCGGTATCCCCGACGAGAAAGTGCTGGTAAACATCCAGCACTACGGCAACACTTCGGCCGCCTCCATCCCCCTGTGTCTCGACGAATTCAAGGGGCAGCTCAAGAAGGGCGACAAGATCATCCTCACCGCTTTCGGCGCCGGCTTCACCTGGGGCTCGATGTACCTGGTGTGGGATATGTGATAACGTCTCTTTTATACTCATTCCATAACTTTTTTTCAAGAATAGCATCTTTTCAGGTGCTATTTTTGTTTTATTTTGACAGGGGCTTGCGCCACGGCGCCTCATACCGCGGCGACGGCGCCACCGACACACAACACTAACAACAGACCGCTATGGAACATAAAGCAGGATTCGTGAATATCGTAGGCAATCCCAACGTAGGCAAGTCCACCCTGATGAACGACCTCGTCGGAGAACGCATCAGCATAATCACCTCC
>URZG01000115.1 GCA_900552325.1 uncultured Porphyromonadaceae bacterium
AGTCGAGAATCGGGATACGCGCCCCGATTTCCACCACCTGGTTGTCGCGCAGCCCGCGGTAGGATTCTCCGGCGTTGAATCCCGCGCCGGTATAGCCCACCTGGGCGTAGAGACTGATCTGACGCATATCCCCCCTGGCTTTTGCCACCTCGTAGTCGGCCTCGAGCTGCCGCCGAAGCAGGTTTTTGGCAAACTTGTTATTTGCCAGCGCCTTGTCGAGAGCGTCGGCGAAAGTCACCTCCACATCGGGCACCATCCGCGGCACCACAGGACGCAGTTCGGTATCCTCCTCGAAATCCAGGAAGGAAGCGAGCTGGAACATAGCGCTTTTGCGTGAGCTCTCGGCATCGGTGAGCACCGACCGGGCGTTGAGAACGTTCAGTTCCATCTGCAGAAGGTCGTTTTTGGAGATGCGTCCCATCTCGCGTTTTTCGCGGGCCACGGAATAGAGTTTCTCTGCGTTGGCAAGATTCTGCCGTGCCGTGGCCACCTCTTCGTCGGCCATCAGAAGATTGAAATAGTAAGTTATCGCGTTCATGGCCACATCCTCCGTAGCGCTGAGAAAGGCCGCCTTGGCCTCGTCGAAACGCACGGGCGATATGCGCCGGTTCCATTTCACGTTGTTCACGCCGAAAATCGGCTGGTTAAGAGTCAGCGCCACAGGTATCGACATGAAGCGGCTGCGGCTTCCCTTGTCGAACTCCTTGATGAGATCGAGCGACGTGCTGAGCGACAACGTACCGCCGGTGAACCAGATGTTCTGAGTAAGCGACAGCTGCCCCGAAGCCTCCAGATAGTTCGTGCGGACAAAAGAGAAAGCCCCTTCGCCGTCCATATACGAGGAGTACTGCTTGGCATAGTGCGGGAGAGTGGCCTGAAACGTCACCTCGGGGAGCAGATCTGCCCGGTATGTGCGGTATTCCCAATAAGCCGACCGGAGTTCGTCGAGGGCCACGGCGGCATCCACGCTCGCGGCGCGGGCGCGGGCCACTGCGTCGTCAAGCGTCAGCTCCACGACTCCGGCGGCTCCCGCCCGGCCTGCGGCCTGGGTTACAAATGCCACTGTCAGTATAAATATGTGTATGAAATATCGTTTCATCGTTTATTCCTCCTGCAGAACTACCGCCGGACGCGTACGCATGGCTTTCAATGCCGGGAACAATACTCCCAGCACCACCATCACCGCCATCTCGGCATAGGTCACCAGCCCCACGGCCGACACTGTGGCAATTACGGGAAGCTCAAGTTGCGGTGAAAACAGAACAGACATACCATAAAACAACCATACACCGCCTGCGGCAAACGGTATCGTAACCCCCAGAAGCAAAAGAGGCTCGGCCACCACACGCATGAGGATGTGACGCGGAGTGGCGCCATTGACCACCCTTATCGCAATTTCGGCCGCCCTCTGCCTCGTACGGAACCAGAAAGATCCCAGCAGCCCGAGAAAAACATTCAACATAAGGAAAAGACACATGGCAATATACATTCTGGCCTCCTGATCCATATTCCGGTCATTGAAAGCCTTTATATCTTCCATCGCCTCCACATCGGTGAGATAAAGATACTCAAGCTGATAATCCTTACCGAGCCGTTCACGCAGATCCGACACAAAGTCTCCAGTGTAGTCATCCTTCACTCTCACAAGAATATCGCCCCACACGCCAAAACTGAACTGTCGGGGGAGGAGTATGGATACCATGTCGGCGGCAGACTCATAAGTAGCGCGTTTCTGAGGAAGAATAAGCCCACCTATTGTAACAGGGGAATCACCGAAACTATTCACGAAGACACTTTTCCCAACCATGTCAGCGGCATCGATTACCTTTTCGGCAGACTCGTCACCGTTATTGCCGGAATACACCTGAACATTCGAGGTTATCAGAGCCTTTCCCTCTCGCAGAATATCATCGAGTTGTGCCGGAGTCTCGCCATTAGCCCCGACGATTCCGAGAGTCTTGCAAATATCCCCCATCGCATCTATGCCATAACGGCATACAGGATGTCCCGGAAAGCCTACATTTAAAGTGGAATCAGATGCAAAAAACAACGGGGTTCCCTGGAAATTGTAGTTGTGCGGTGTGATTCCGCATGAAAGCGAGACCGAGCTGACCGCCGGTTCGGCGCGAAGACGCTTGATAACGGCATCCATCTGAGCAGGATAGATACTGTCGAAATTCAACCCTTCGCGGTATATGGAGGAATCCCACGAATAATGCACCATATAAACCCCTCGGGTATCGTACCCGTATGGTTCTATGCGTATCTGACGCACCGAATAGAAATAATCATTGATCCACCACAAAACAAGGGTTACTATCAAGAGCTCGATGAAAAGCCATACGTTAGAACGCCATTCGGCGCATATCTGTTTAACGAGTTTTCGTTTCATAGACTTTTTACTTATTTTTCATGACCGGAAAGAGCTTCAGACGGATTGCGGCGCGCCGCATACCACGAGGGGAGCCCGCTACTCAGAAGATTGAGGGCAAGAGCGAATAAAGAGGCTATCGCGAATGTTGACCAGCTGAACAGCACAGAAGGCGATATGCTTACAGGGGTCAGAATACGTTCAAAACTGTTCGAGGACACAAGATAATCCAGTCCCAGCCAGGTAAGCAACCACGAGGCCACAAGCCCCACGGCCGTACCAAGGACTGTAACAACCAGATTCTCCATGAGTATTCCGGCAGCAATTCTCTCTTTCGTAGCCCCGAACGCACGTCGTACGCCCATCTCCATGCGCCTGCGACGCAGGAGCGACGATGTCATGGATGAGAGATTGATCGCGGGCACGAGCAGCAGCACAAGATATTTCACCCACCAGAATCTATTATCGTCGGGATCTCCGTTTGTGCCGCCTACTGTAGCGGCCTCCCCTACGGTGTAAGGCTGCGAATGAGGATTGATTATCATGTCGAAAGGAGCAATTCTACGGTTTACAGCCTCATAGCGCCTGGCGACCTCGGCCTTTATGTCAGGGAAGTCAGATGTAGCGCGAGCCACAACAGCACCTTTGAGTCTTCCGAAAATATCATCTCTTGCCGTCACAGCACCTTTATTCTCATATTGCAACGGGAAAAAGAGCTGTCCATAGGCAAATGAAGCCAACGGTGACACATCCTCTACCACACCGGCTATTTTCCTTGGCATACGGCCTACCAGAATAGTTCTTCCCTCCACATCAGCGCCGCCGAATATTTTCCTTGCAACACTTTCAGTTATCACGACAGGTACCTGATCGCTATCCCAGGAACCGCCGACTGCATCGAACGGCTTACCTGAAATGAATTTGAAATCAAACACTTTCCAGAAACCGTTATCCACCATAATGAAATTAATATTGACCGGCGATTTGCCCGGAACACTCACATCAGTAGTGCCGGGAGAGCCTGAAAACATGGCTACCGACTCCACCCCGTCAATACTGTCGTAGAGTTCGTGCAGGAAAGATTGCGAATAAAATGTAGAGGCACTCCTGCCGGTTGAATCATCTATATTGACTCCTGTGGCGACGAGCATGCGGGAGCGGTTGGTTTCGGGGGTGAATTCCGCGGTTTTCACTCGGTCAATCACCGACATGGTCATCACCAGGAAAATGGTGAACGCCGTGGCCACAACGCTGACGATGCTTATCACCGGCTGCCGCCGGGCCTCATGCCAGGTCTGCTTTACTATCTTTAAAATCATATCATTCAATCTTTTAATATTATTCAGTCTGAAGAGCCGCCGAGGGACTGATCTTCATAGCCTTCCAGGCGGGAATCAATGTGCCGGCAATCACCATCACCGCCATTTCAGCGAAAGTTATGGCCGCGGCGATCCACAGGCGCGGCATGGTGAAGGTCGAGCGTTCCCAGGAGGTAAGCAGCTCGGCTTTGCCGATGAACCAGTCGGCAAGGAGCGCCGGCACCGTGGCGATCACAAGGAGAATCAACGCCTCGGAGATAATGCGCGCCAGCACCTGAGGGCGGGTAGCTCCCGCCACCATGCGCACCGCAATCTCCTGCACACGCCGCTGTGTACGGAACCAGAACGACCCTAACAGTCCGAGAAACACATTGACCAGCAGAAAGGTAACGGCGAAGATATGGATATTCATCTTCGACTCCTCCTCTGCTGCGCTCGCCTTGCGGACGGCGTCAAGCGGTTGAACTCCGCTGAGATACAACGAACCGACGGTGTATTTATCCGAGCCGGGACCGTTGAGATCGTCGATGAACCGCGATGCCGAAGCGCTCTCTTTCAGGCGTACCAACAGGTCGGGATTAGAGGCGTCGCCGTAAAGTCCGTAGGGGATGTATGCCTGCGAAGAGAGGCGTACGGACTCGAAAGTGCTCCTGAGCTGCGGCTTCATGATCGCGCCACATTCCATGCTCATCCCGTCGAGCGCATACCGCGTTCCGATCAGATCGTCAGGCGACGGGCGCCCCTTCCGGGAGCCGGGTTCCTCATTGTAGACCACGTTCTCCGAAAGGATCATCTTTCCGGCAACGAGTATGCTGTCCATCTGTGCCGGCGTCCTGCCGTCAATACCGCCGATGCGGAGCACGGAGAAATATCCGGGAGTCACGAAGCCGATGCGAAGCCCCACTCCATAAGTATCGGAAAAACCGAGCGAGGCCGTGGTATCCGCGACATTGTAGAGCGGCGAGGCATACATGCTCCGGAAATAGGGGGTACAGTATTCATCAAGGCTCCAGCACTCCACGTCGGGACGTGCGGCGATACGTCGGCCCAGTTCCGTGGCCCATACCACCGAAAGACTGTCGGCATCCGCGTCGGCGGGAGTTTCGCCTATTCTGTATTTTACCAGATATACGCCATTGGTATCGAACCCCTCGTCCTGGAAATTCGAAGCCGTGCGTATGGATAGGAAGTCATTGATATACCACAGCACCACGCTCACCACCAGCAACTCCACGATGAGCCAAAGATTGGAGCGCCACTGGGCGCACATCTGTTTTGTAAGTTTTCTTTTCATCGTAATTGGTTTTGATGGTCAGTCATCGTATCCTGAAATAGCCTGTACAGGATTCATGCGGGCAGCCGACAGCGCCGGGACACCCACGCTGAGGGTATTGAGAATCAGACAGAAAAGCACTGCGAAACCGAAGGTGCTCCAGCTGAACAGAAGCGCCGGCGATATGGTGGCGGGGGCGAAGACCGTCTCCCACGTGTCGGGCGAGAGGAACGAATCTACAAACAGGAGCAGGAAAATCCACGAGGCTACCAGGCCGACGAGACTCCCTCCGATTGTGACAAGGAGATTCTCGGCGAAAATATCGCGCACGATCCGTCCGCGGGTCGAACCGAAGGCACGGCGCACACCAAGCTCTGATCTGCGGCGACGCAGAAAGCTGTGGATCAGGCTCGAAAGGTTTATCGCCGGAACGATGAGCAGGATGGCATATACCAGCAATACACGCCATGACGAACCCTCTTCGGGATCGGTGTTGGTGCCGCGCGTGCTCTTGAATTCGGAGTGAGTGAAAGGCTGGCCGTGGGTTTCGATTCTGTTTCCGCCGGCTGCCAGACGCCGCTGCGCGTCTTCATAACGGCGCGCGACCTCTGCCTTGACATGCGCCGCATCAGTGCCTGGAGTCATACGCACCACTACCTGGCACTCTCCGAAAAAGTCGTCGACAGCCGTAGGTATCGCGGTCTCCACCGGCCCCTCGAGAGGGACCCACACCTGTGAATACGCCATATCGGCCAGTGAACTGACATCCTCCACCACCCCGCACACCCTGCGGGGAAGATGGCCGAGAAGGATCTCTTTGCCCACCGCATCGGTCGATCCGAAAAGTCTTCGTGCCACACCGGCGGAGATCACCACAGGGGTGGAGGAATCATGCTTCTGCCACACTGCCCCGGGGCGGAACGGAGCTCCGGCGAGAAACCGGTGATTGAAAATTTTCCAATAATCGGAATTTACGCCCCGGAGGTTCACATCGAACGCAGCCGACCCGCGCACGGCCACATCATATTCGTCGAGCCATGTGTACAGGGCCATCGCGTCGGTACCCGGCAGTGAATCATAGATCTCTCTGGCAAACGCCGGCGAATACGCCGCACTCCGCGAGCCGTTCTCGAACCGGATATCCACGCCACGCGCATAAAGCATGGCCGCCCGGTCGCTGACCGGAGGGAAAGAAGCGGTGTCGACCCGCCCTACCACCACAACAGTCATCACCAGGAATATGGCGAAAGCCGTGCCCAAAAGGCTCACGAGCGACATCTCCCACTGCCGCCGTGCCTCGCGGAAAGTCTGTCTTATTATTCTGAAACTCATATCTGTCTGTATGCCGATTATATCCCTCACTGCACCTGGCGGCCATCAAAGAAGCGGATTATGCGGTCGGTCTGCCGCGCCTGCTCCTCGTTGTGCGTCACCATCAAGATGGTCTTGCCGTCCTCGCGGTTGAGGCGGTGAAGAATATCCATCACTTCGGCCCCCATACGCGAGTCAAGATTACCGGTGGGTTCGTCGGCAAGGATGATCTCGGGAGAACCTACGATGGCGCGGGCTATGGCCACGCGCTGACTCTGACCGCCGGAAAGCTGAGCGGGCATGTGGCGCATACGGTGTGACAGGCCGACCTTGTCGAGCACCTCTTCTACCAGGCAGCGACGTTCGGAAGTGCCCACACCTTTGCGGTAAAGCAGCGGCAACTCCACATTGTCGGTCACATTCAGCGTGGGGATAAGATGGAAACTCTGAAAGACGAACCCGAGCTTGCTGTTGCGCAGCGACGCCATCGCCTTGTCGGAGAGACCGGCGGTAGGCTGCCCGTCGATCTCCACCGATCCGGCGGTAGGCTGGTCGAGAAGCCCGATGATGTTGAGCAGCGTGGATTTTCCGCAGCCCGAAGGCCCCATCACACTTACAAATTCACCTTTTTCAATGCCGATATTCACGTTGTCGAGCGCGGTAGTCTCTATTTCGCGTGTGCGGTAGACTTTCTTGATTTCTTTGAGCTGGATAAGCATATTCTGATGTTTTTGATTTGTTATTGTCTGTTATTTCATTTGCGAAGTCCGAGGGTGGAATTTGATTTATACTGCGTCATATCCGACACCACCACCCTTTCGCCGGGAGAGAGGCCCGACAGTAC
>URZG01000116.1 GCA_900552325.1 uncultured Porphyromonadaceae bacterium
GCCAGAGTCCTCGATGGCTCTCGGCTTCGGTTTCCGCTGCGGTTTCCTCGGGCTTCTCCACATGGAGATCATTCAGGAGCGCCTGAGCCGTGAGTTCAACATGGATGTGATTACCACGGTCCCTAACGTTTCCTATCGCGTCTACGACAAAAAAGGGAACATGACCGAGGTACACAACCCTTCGGGGCTTCCGGATATCACTCTTATCGACCATATCGAAGAGCCGTATATCCGTTCGTCGATAATCACCACCACCGATTTCATCGGACCGATAATGACCCTCTGCCTCGGTAAACGCGGTGAATTGGTTAAACAGGAGTTTATCCACGGAAACCGTGTGGAGCTGATCTTCGACATACCTCTCGGCGAGATTGTGATCGATTTCTATGACAAACTGAAATCCATCTCGAAAGGGTATGCCTCTTTCGATTACCATCTCCACGATTTCCGCAACTCCAAGCTCGTCAAACTTGATGTGCTTCTCAACGGCGAGAGTGTCGACGCGCTTTCCACCCTCACACATGCGGACAATGCCGTGCAGTTCGGTCGCCGTATGTGCGAGAAACTCAAGGAACTCATACCGCGCCATCAGTTCGACATCGCCATCCAGGCCGCTATCGGGGCCAAAATTATAGCCCGTGAAACCATCAAGGCCGTGCGAAAGGATGTTACCGCAAAATGTTATGGCGGTGACGTATCGCGTAAGCGAAAACTCCTGGAAAAACAGAAAGCCGGTAAAAAACGCATGAAGCAGATCGGCTCCGTTCAGGTTCCGCAAAAAGCCTTCCTGGCCGTTCTGAAACTCGACTGATCACTTGATTCATAAAACAAAATGCCACCGCCGAAAGAATTTCGGCGGTGGCATTTTGTTTTGTTAGGTTGTAATCAGAAAGTGGCGTCGACGGTTACCGGCGAACCCATGAAGTTGAGTTTGAAGGTAACGCGGGCGTTGTTACCTGAGTCGCCGGGAGATACAGTAAGGGCGAGGGAGCTGTACCAGTTGGTATAGTGGACCTTGACGTTAAGAGTGCTGCCGGTCCATCCGTAGGCGCCGTCGGCATAGAATGGATTGGTGTGGCCTGAAAAACGGTTATGCGTGTCGGAGCGTTCGTCAGGCGGATTTGACACAATTCGTGTTTTCTTCCAGTCCTTGTATCCGCATACATATTCGTCGGTTTGCCCCTTGGCGTTGGTGGCAGTAAGATGTATCTCTTTGCCGTTCTGACTGACTTCAAGAGTTTTCCAGCCCATAGGATTGTCAGCGAGTGTCATCGTGCGGCCTATGAAAGGAGCTTTTGCGCTGCTTTTGCCGGCAGGGAAGGAATGGGAATAACTTTTTAGTCGGGCATCCAGGCGGCGGGCGTCTTTGCCCTCTTTTTTCGGTGTGTCTGTCAGGGTAGGGGTGAGGGTATTCCATACGAGGGCCTGAATCCGGTCGGATACACCCTGCTGGCACTGGGTCACCACGGCCACCATATCCTCTTTGGGCATAACGATTATATACTGGCCCCATGCGCCGTCGGCTCGCACGGCATCCTCATGCGGACAAGTCCACATCTGGTAGCAGTAGTTTGAAGTGCCCGGCACATCCACGCGCTTGGTCATCATCTCTTTCACCCATTCGGCGGGGAGAATCTGTTTACCCTCCCATTTGCCCTTGTTGAGGAGCAGCTGGCCGAATTTCGCCAGGTCGTCCGGGCGCATCCACAGCCCCCAGCCGCCGGTTACCACACCTTCCGGACTGAGATCCCAGGTGTAATCTTTCATGCCCAGCGGATTGAAAACTCTTTCGGTAAGATATTCAAGAATATTCTTGCCGACAACTTTCTGCACTAAAGCCGAAAGAAGATAGGTCGACATAGAGTCATAGGCGAACTGTTTGCCGGGTTCGTGCGCCATAGGCTCGGCCATCATGATTTCTGTCCATTTATCCTCGCGTCCGCGCATGCCCCAGTCCACTTTCAGTCCGGAGGTCATGGTGAGGAGATCGCGTACTGTCACATCCGCCAGCCAGGGGCTTACGCTGTCGGGGAGCGCTTCGGGCAGTATGGCGCCGAAGCGGTCGTCGAGGCGGAGCAGATTGTCGGCGATGGCGAGTCCTACAGCTGCGGCGGTGAAGGTTTTCGATACGGAGAACAGTTCGTGCTGATCCTCAGTAGAGAAAGGCTTTATGGCGGCCTGCGCTACCACATTGCCGTGACGCAACACCGTAAGCGAATGTAACTCGGTCTGCGGTATGGAGGTGAGAGAGTCAAGCAGTTCTATAACTTTCCCGGAGTCCATACCCTGAGCTTCGGGCGATGTGCGGGGCAACTCCCCGCCATTCAAGCACATGTGGAAAGCAAGTGCAGATAAAAGAAAAAAGGATTTAATTTTCATGATACAGGATTGGTTTTCTCCTGCAAAATTACAAAAACTGTATAAAATATTCCACTGTGTGGTTAAAAAAGAACTGATGATTTCTCCTCTCCGGATTGTCTTTATTTTTTGTCTCCCCCTCCTATGACATCATCATTGGAGATTGTACGGTTGGCCTTGCGCACGCTTGCCTTGAGTGAACCGAAACGCCACGAAACTCTTATCGAGAAGCCGCGCGATGCAGAGTGCCATGAGTGTGTCACGCGGGTGTAGTCCGGAGTCGAGGTATGGGTATAAGTGTCGTTGCCGGTCGGGCCGAACGGATTCTGGGCCGATATCATCAAATTTAGCCTGTCGTCCTTGAGAAAGGCTCTTGAAAGGGAGAAGGAGTAGTAGAGATTATCCCAGAAATTCCTTGATTCGTAGGAATAGGCGTTCTCCTGGCTTCCAGACCAATAGCTGCCGTTGAAACTGAGAGAGAGTTTCCAGGGAAGCTGCTGCTGGATATACCAATAGGGATTGCACCACCAATGCGAGCCTGACACAGTTACCATAACCGCGTCTCCGGATACCGGGGTTGGTTGCTGATGCCGTTCCCAGCCGAAATTGAATCCCAGGTTGATTCGTGTTTTGGCGCCGATCATTCCTCCGAGCCATGGGGAGACGCCGAACTCACGCGTCTTGCCTATGTTGGCATAGGTTGAATACCGGGTCTTGCCGTCGGCGCCTACCCATTGCACCGGCCCTATGCCGTTGTTGTTGAAACTATGCCATACATAGAGCATGCAGTTGATCTTCGGCCCCATATACATATACTCGAGGCTTATTTTGTTGTTGGCCGCGCTCTCCAGATCAGGATTGCCGAAACTTACCGTGAGGGGAGTGACCGTCACTGCCGGATTGAGGTATGATATGCCGGGGCGCTGGATTGACCGCTGGTAGGCCGCTTTCACATAATGAGCGTCGGAGGGGGCATACATCACCGAGGCCGTGGGCACCCAGTCATGGATGTCGCGGTGAAAATCGGTACGGTTCTCTTCATCGTAGCCCGAGCGGTCAAGAAACTTCGCTGAAAGATATGAATATTCATAACGTATGCCGCCACGTATCATCCATTTGCCGAATTTGCCACGGAGATCGGCATACGCGCCGCTCACAGTGGTATGGTGTATGAAGTCATCCGATGTAGCGTAGGCATCCACATAGTCGTTTGCCGATATTGCATGGTTGCGTCGGAAAATCGCTTTGGCTCCCAGGTCGAGTGTGAGCTTTTGGAAATAGGGGCGTGTCCAGTCGGCTTGCAGTGTCTGCTCCGTATAGTAAGTTCGGCTTGACGCAATGATTTCCGTGTATGGAAGGGTCCAGCCGGTGAGGTCGCTGTACCTGTTATCATGCATATTATTACGGCTGGAAGCCGAGAGGTTGTAACTCAGGGTGATCGTCTCGTCGGGGCGCCGGGTCATCCGTTGGTAATTGACGGCACCGTCGAATGTGAATCCACGGTTTCTGATTGCCGGATCCGGTATCATCGTGTATTGCTGCAGCAGAGTGTTGTCAGGTCCGGTCATCGATACCACTTCACGTTGTTTCGCGTCCGTAATATTCTGATTCCATCCCGATGCCTCAAGAGTGAGTAGCCTTAGGGTATCGGGTTCCCAGGAAGCCTCCACGCCATAGAATCCGCGGGAGTTGACGGAGGAGTATTCCGATCTGGAGTGTTGACGGTTTCCGGTGTCGTAATAGTCCACTGTGGTTTCTTCATGTCCTTTTGTGGCGCGGGAACGGGGGAAATACCCGTAATTTCCATAGAAATTGAATGTCACACGGTCCACCTGCGAGGTAAGGTATGCATCGAGCAGGGGTGCATTTGACGCCGAATAATAGCTGACGCCGATCTGCCCTAAAACACCCTTTAGTGCAGTCTGTGAATCAGTGACGATATTTAATATCGTTGTGCTCCCTTCCGCGTCATCACGTACTCCGGGGGCAGTGATGACTTCTATTTTCTTTATGCTTGATGCCGGAATGGCCGCGAACAGCTCCTTGGCGTTATTGGAATATGCGTTGTTGGGCCGTCCGTTTTTGTATATCTTGAAGTTTGTCTGACCGTTAAGGCGTATCGTTCCGTCGGCGTCGACTGTCAGCATCGGCACCTTGCGCAGAATCTCGCGCAGGTTTGACGAGCCGGCTTCCGGATCGGCTTTCACATCGTAGCTCAGGCGGTCTATCTCACGTTTCACAAGGGGACGCATGGCCGTCACCGTCACCTCGTCAAGATTCACGGCCTCCTCACCGAGTGTTATTGTACCGAGAACTGCCGAAGGATTGCCTGTGAAGATCTCAAATGTCTGGGTCAGCGGTTCGCGTCCAGTGGCGGATACAGATAGATTATATTTTCCTGCATCCGGAAGTGTCAGCGAGAATACACCGGCAGTGTCGGTGGCGCAGTAAGCGACCGGTTTGATCGTATCCTGCTCGTTGAAAACCCTTACGGTAGCATACATCTCGGGAACTCCTGATTTGGCTGCCACGCGACCCGACACTTTGAATTCAGAGGCATGAGCCGTAATGGCGGATAACATTAATGCTGACAAAAAGGCGAGGATTTGGGAGACTTTCATTGTTAGATTTATACTTCAATAATGTGATTTTGTCTACCGGAAATTGTTTTTTAATATAAAGACGTATTCCGAGATGTTTTGTTGCCGACAAAATTACGCTTTTTTCCGTGTATAAATGTCGACAAATGTTAATTTTACCCCCCCTATTAAATAATGTTAATATAGTTAAGATGATATTATTAATATGCTCAGGGCGACAGTGTTTTCCGTACACGCCGCCTGAGCATTTGTTTATAAGAATGTTGTGGCTGTTAATTTCCAGAGAGTGTACCGTAATCTTCCGAGTAGCGGAACATCTGGGGAAGATATTCTTCAGTGAAAGAGATTTTCACGTCGGTGATATTGCCGTCGTTGTCGCGCACGGCCTCGTAAACGGGATTTATGAAGCCTTTGTAGGGAGCGATGTCCAGTTTGGCATAGCGGTCGAGCACCTCTTTATGGAGCTTGGGGTCAACTTTCACGGCGTAGGTCTCCACCAGGTCAGCACCGACTTTGTAGTCACCTTCTGACTTGATGCGCTGTATCTCCCCGAGAAGCTCACCGAAAAGCTGACGCAGTTTATCGTAGTCGTTGATGCGTACGAATGTGCGTCCGTCGATGTCGACAAGTTCCACCACGTTGTCGGGCTTCCCTTTCTCCATCACCCATTCGGCGATGAGTTTGCGGTTGCGCATGTGGGCCTCCTCTACGTCCTTGCCAGGTTCGATACGCATCAGCTGGGTCATAAGGCCGTTGAGCATGAACTTATAGTATTCGGCCTTATACGCTTCGGGATCGGAAAGCAGCCCGAGTTCCAGAAGTTTGGGATCGGCGAGATAATAGAGGGCAAAGAGGTCGGCTCGGGTTTCTTCCAGGGTCGAACCGTGCTCTTTCAGCGCATCGGGATCCACTCCGGGGAGCAGCTGGCCCGATGCATGGCCGAGACATTCGTGCAAGTCGGTGTGAAGGTTATCGGTGATGAAGAGATATTTGTCGAGCAGTTCGCGGGTGGGAGCATCGATCACGAATTCCTCGTTGAATCCGTTGCCGTGGGCGGCGTCATCGTAAGCCTGAGTGAGGTTTTCGATCGTTACCGATTTCGAGCCGTGGGCGGCGCGGATCCAGTTGGCGTTGGGGAGGTTGATGCCGATAGGAGAGGAGGGGTAGGAATCGCCGGCGAGAATGGCGGCGTTGATAACCTTGGCCGTTACGCCTTTCACGTGGGGCTTGCGGAAGCGCGGGTCTACGGGCGAGTTGTTCTCGAACCACTGCGCGTTTTCGGAGATGGTCTGGGTGCGCTGCGAGGCGGCGTCGTTGCGGAAATTCACGATACCCTCCCACGAGCCGGTCATGCCGAGGGGGTCGCCGTAGCTTTCGATGAAGCCGTTTACGAAGTCGACCTTGGATTTTGTGTCATCGACCCACAGTATCGAATACTCGTCGAACTCGCGGAGTGAGCCTGTACGGTAGAAGCTGATAAGTTTGGCGATGGAGGCTGCCTGTTCGGGAGTCTCGGCCAGCGGAAGAGCCAGTTCGAGGTTGGCCACGATACGCTCGATCGCCGGGGAATAGAGGCCGCCGATCTTGTAGACTTCCTCTTTGAGTTTGCCGTCGTCCCCCTTCACTACGCGGGCATTGAGTCCGTAGGATACCGGAGTTAGATCGGTGGTGTCTTTCATCGCGCCGTAGAACGCCTCCACTTCGGCCTGTGTCACGCCGGGGCCGTAGAGATTGTTGGCGGAGGTGGCTATCACATCTTGCCCGGCGGCCTGGTTCACTCGTTTTGCGAGGAATTCCGGGTCGAAGATCAGACGGCGCAGTGTGGCTGCATCGCCATATTTGTCAAGGGAGATTCCGGCCGATGATAGCGCGCCGTCAAACCATTCGGAGCTGAATCCTGGTATGAACTTGTCGGTGGAATAGTGGTGGTAGACGCCGTTGCCAAACTCCACCTGCTTGAGATATTTCTCGAAAGCCTTGAACTGGGCGTCGTTGCGGTCGCCTTTGTAGTTTTTGTAAAGATTCTCGAGGAGATCGCGTACCGCGAGGTTGTAGCGGCCGTTCTGGTCCCACAGGATGTCACGGCCTGCCAGGGCGGCCTC
>URZG01000117.1 GCA_900552325.1 uncultured Porphyromonadaceae bacterium
GCCGGAGATTCTGAAGCCGGGAGCGTTCCGGGTATCGAGGGGGATGCGGCGCCGGGCGAATATCATAATAATGTCAATGCCGAGGAGAACGCCAAAGTGGCAAATGCCGGCATAATCATCGTGGGAAGCGGTGACAAAGTGCGTGCGCTGATGGCCTACGGCGGCACTGCCAAAGGTGGTGGCGCGTATGTGGCGGCTCTTAACGCCTATGCCGAGGCTTTCCCGGGAGTGCGGGTATACGCCATGCCCATCCCTACTGCTACCGAATTCTATTTGCCGGAGAAAGCCGCCAAGTGCAGCAATCCGCAGCGGCCGACTCTTGTGAATATTCATAACACACTGTCGCCGGCGGTGAAGTTCGTGGATGTGTATTCTGCCCTGGCCGACCATGTCGGCGAGGATATATACCTGCGTACCGATCACCACTGGGCGCCCTTAGGAGGGTACTATGCCGCCCGGCAACTGGCCCATGTGGCAGGGGTGCCGTTCCGGGATCTCAGTTCGTATGACTCACATGTCGTGCACCGTTTTGTCGGAAGTATGTATGGCTATTCAAAGGATATTTCCGTAAAGAACGCTCCGGAGGATTTCGTGTATTACACGCCGAAGGGGGTAGAGTACACCACGACCTATGTCACCTATAACGTCAACAAGGACTATCAGGTGACCTCCGAATCGAAACCTTACAACGGGAAATATTTCCATCAGTACAAGGATGGCAGCGGATCCGCCTATCTTACCTTTATGGGTGGCGACCAGCATCTCGTAAAGGTAAAGACTTCCACTCCCGGCTCAAGGAAAATACTGATCATAAAGGATAGCTACGGCAATACTCTGCCGGGGTATCTCTTCTTCTCCTTCAGCGAGGTGCATGTGGTGGATTTCAGGTATTTCACAAAAAACATGAAGAAATATGTGGCTGACAACGGCATAACGGATATTGTGGTTTCATTCAATATCTTCAATGCCTACGGCAGTGCCGCACCGGCGAAAATCAGGAAGTTCCTTACACAGGGCAACGGCAGCTACGCCGCACCCGATGCACCGGAAGAAAAACACAAGCCCGATTCGGCTACGCACAAACCGGATGTGAAAACCTCCGGAGAACCGCACAATGATCCTGTGCCGGAAAGCGAGGGGGATGACGCTCCGGAGAAACCGGAAACAGGCGCACCCGCAGCCTCGCCGGAAGCGGATGCGCCCGAATTAGCAGGTTTTAAAAAAGAGGAGAGGTCTCAGGTACGCTCCTTGATCAGTCCGTGGCGATAGGCATAGAGGAGTTCGGTGAGTTCGTTGATCTGCTCCTGCAGCTCGATTCCCTTGTCGGTGTCGCGTACGCGCTGCCGGTGGTTGCTGAGTTCCACAATCTGCGTGGTGGAGCGTATATCGGTGCATTGCGTCACGGCCTCTTCGGTGGAGGAGAACGGCTCGTGCTGCACCAGCTGGAGTCCGCGGCTGTGATATACCAGGGTGTATCCGGCGATACCGGTGGTGTCATGATAGGCTTTCGCGAATCCGCCGTCGATAACCATCAACATACCGTTGGCGCGTATAGGGCTTTCGCCGCGGGTGGTGCGCACAGGCACATGGCCGTTTATTATGTGGCGGTGCTCCCCTTTCACATTGAATTCATCGAGTATCATCCGGCATACCTCGGGGTTGTCACGGAGGGTGTAATAATGCCCTTTCGCTTCCTTGTGGGTCTCTTTGTCGCTGATGAAGTACCGCTCGAAAGTCGTCATGCGGGCCTTGTCGAAGAGTGGCGAGTCAGGACCGCACCACAGATACCAGTAATAGTCCACCGCGAAATCGCGGTCGGCTGCTGGAGAATCGGAGTTGAAGGCGGCACGCATGGTCATCCCTATGTGGTGGAACAGCTCCGCACCCTTGTATTTCCGTCCGTTGATGTCGATCTCCTTGAGTGAGCCGTCGGCGTTCAGCGGCATTGAGGCATGGAAAAGAAGGTTGCCGTTCGTGATGTTGTACATGCATCCGTGCGAGAACATGCATCCCACATGACGCCGCAGTTTGTCGCTGAGCATGAAGGAATGGCAGAGGCGGTCGACGAGAGCCTGTTCTTCCGGAGTCAGGGCGTACGGCTCGCCGGGATTCACGGTGGGGAAATTCATGTCGAGCATTGGGTACTCCTTGCCGTAAAGATTCACGGTGCCTTTTTCATGGTCGATGAGATGCAGCAGGTTGCGGTGATCCATGTTCCATTCCGGGCGCCGGGCGGCGAGCTGCCCTTCGAGTTTGAACTGTATTATGGAAATGGCCTTGTGCATGCGGGCCAGCAGCAGGCGTGTTTTTTCGTCGGGGTATCCGGCGGCGTCGGCCACATTGGTCTCGGCTATTTTAGGCCGGAAACATTTGCAGTCGTCGTTGCCGTAGGTTTCCATGGCGAAGGTCGCCAGTGGTACGAGGTTTATTCCGTAACCGTCTTCGAGAGTGGCCATATTGCCGTAGCGGAGGGCTATCCGCAGCACATTGGCGATGCACGCGGCATTGCCGGCGGCGGCACCCATCCACAGGGCGTCATGATTGCCCCACTGCATGTCGAAGCGGTCATAACGGCAAAGCATATCCATTATGAGGTGTGCTCCGGGGCCACGGTCAAATATATCGCCGAGGATATGCAGCTGGTCGATGCTCAGGCGCTGGATCACATAGCAGATGGCTATGATGAAAGCGTCGGCCTGTCCGGTGGAGATGATGGTCTCGATGATGCGCGAGAAGTAGGCCTGTTTGTCGTAGTCGGTATGCTCCTCGTGCAGCAGCTCCTCTATTATATAGGCGAACTCTTTGGGGAGGGCCTTGCGTACTTTAGAACGGGTGTATTTCGAAGAAACCGATCGGCAGACCTTTACCAGCCGGTGCAGGGTGATGTTGTAGAAATCGTCGAGATTCCTCTCCTCCTCTTTTATAAGTTCGAGTTTGCGCTCGGGATAGTAGATAAGTGTGCATAGCGAACGTATCTCATCCTCGCGCATGGAGGTGGAGAAGATGTCGTTCACTTTACGGCGGATATTTCCCGATGCGTTGCGGAGTATGTGGCTGAAAGCCTCGTTTTCTCCGTGGATGTCGGCTACGAAATGCTCGGTGCCTTTCGGGAGGTTGAGTATCGCTTCGAGGTTGATAATCTCGGTGGAGGCTGCGCTGACAGTCGGGAACGACTGCGACAGCAACTCCAGCAGGCGGTGGTCGGAACGGATTTTGTCAATCATCACAGCGGAAGTATTTCAAGTAAGAGATTTATGGCGGCTTCGGTAGCTTGCGAGATAATGACCTCGCGGCTCCCGTGGAAATGATACTCTATGGCCGTCTCGCGCCAGGGAGTGCGTGCGGCGATCCATACGGTACCGACCGGCTTTTTGGGTGTGCCCCCTCCGGGGCCGGCGATACCCGAGGTGGCCATGGCGCAGTCTGAACCGATGGCGCGGCATACACCACGCACCATCTGCAATACGGTCTGTTCCGATACGGCTCCGTAGAGGCGGAGAGTCTCGGTCTCTACTCCAAGCAGTGAGGATTTGACCTGATTGGTATAGCTCACCACCGAGCCGGAGAAGGACTCGGACGCGCCGGGCACGAGGGTCAGCCGGTGGGCGATATTGCCGCCGGTGCAGCTTTCGGCGGTTGCCACCGACAGGCCGAGCGAGTGCAGACGCCCGAGGAGTTCTTTTGTCTTTTCCATGGTATTCATCCGCTTATTATTTAATAGTGAAATAAAGAAATAGAGGTAACTCCCGGATCAGAGGCTTACACGTGCGAACGGAGCCTCGTTGTAGCGGCAGAAATCCTTGTCGAGATATTTGAAATAGCCGGCGATGGCCACCATTGCGGCGTTGTCGGTGGTGAAGGCACGTTCCGGGATGAAGGCCTTTAGTCCGTGGGCCTCGCAATAACGTGCCACTGCAGCGCGGACTCCCGAATTGGCCGATACTCCGCCCCCGATCGCCACGGTAGTGACGCCGGTCTGACGTACTGCCATGTCGAGTTTTTCAAGAAGAATATCTATTATGGTATGCTGGAGCGAAGCGGCCAGGTCGGCTTTGTTTTCCTCGATAAAACCGGGATTATTCTTTACGTTGTCGCGGAGGGTGTAGAGGAAAGATGTTTTAAGGCCGCTGAAACTGTAGTCGAGTCCCGGAATACGCGGCTTGGAGAAGTGGAACTTCCCGGAGTCGCCTTCGGCTGCGAGCCTGTCGATATGTGGGCCGCCGGGGTAGGGGAGTCCCATGACCTTGGCACATTTGTCGAAAGCCTCGCCGGCGGCGTCGTCGATGGTCTGCCCGAGGATCTCCATATCGCGCGGCGAACGTACCATTATTATCTGCGAGTTGCCTCCAGATATGAGCAGGCACAGAAACGGGAACTCAGGCACCGTGTCGTCAGCCTTCCGCCGTACGAAATGACTCAGCACATGGCCGTGGAGGTGGTTCACATCCACGATGGGAATCCTGAGTCCGAGCGAGAGGCCTTTTGCGAACGATGTGCCGACGAGAAGGGATCCCAGCAGACCGGGGCCGCGGGTGAAGGCTATGGCCGAGAGTTCCTCTTTCGATATTCCGGCGCGCCGTATGGCCGCGTCCACAACCGGCACGATATTCTGCTGGTGTGCCCTGGATGCGAGTTCAGGCACCACACCTCCGTACTCTTCATGTACACTCTGCGATGCGATCACGTTGGAGAGGAGTATGCCGTCGCGTATCACGGCGGCCGAGGTGTCGTCGCACGACGATTCTATTCCGAGAATGGTAACACTCATATGTGAAGCTGCTTGATAATCTCATTTTACCCCGTGGGGTGATTCACTGCAAAGTTATCAAAAAATCAATTATCGTGCAACAAACTTTCCGTTGCCGATGATGTTATAGAATTAAAGCCGGGGCTGAAGGGTCCCGGACACAAGCGGAGACATACTGACCCGAACGCCTTTACCTCCGGAATATAAGTGATGGATTCACCGGAATAATGATGTATCGAGTAAGATGGCCGGAGTCAGTCGCCGCAGATCGAAATAATAACAACTAACAATAATTACTACTTCTAAGGAGGATTTTAAAGACTATGAATTATGCCCCTCTACAAGGAATCAAGGTCGTAGACTTCACCAATGTACAGTCCGGACCTTCATGTACGCAGATGCTGGCATGGCTCGGTGCCGAAGTTATCAAGATCGAACGTCCCGGTACCGGCGACGCCACACGTAACGAACTTCAGTTCGACCCCAAGCTGCCGAGCTACTATTTCCTGCAGCTTAACTCCGATAAAAAATCGCTGACTCTCGACGCGGCCACCCCCGACGGCAAGGAGATCCTTACCAAGCTGATCAAGGGCGCCGATATTTTTGTAGAGAACCTGCATCCCGGTGCCATGGATAAACTCGGGTTCAGCTGGGAAGAGGTTCATAAACTTAATCCCCGCTGTATCTACGGCACTATCAAGGGCTTCCCCGAATCCTCGCGGTTCAAGGACCTCAAGGCTTACGAGCCTATCGCCCAGGTCACCGCGGCAGCGGCCACTACCACCGGCTGGTATGAGGGGGAATACAATATCCCGACGCAGAGCGGCGCCGCCCTCGGCGACTCCAATACCGGTATGCATCTGCTTATCGGTCTGCTGGCAGCTCTTGAACAGCGCCACAACACCGGAGAGGGCGTACTCGTCTATCAGTCGATGCACAACGCATGCCTTAACCTTTGCCGAATCAAGACCCGCGACCAGCTGACCCTTGACAAGATCGGTTATCTGACCCAGTACATGCAGTACCCCAACGAGAAATTCCCCGATTACGTGCCCCGTTCCGGCAATACGGAAGGTTCGGGCGTACTCGGCTGGACCTACAAGTGCAAAGGATGGGAGAACGATCCGAACGCCTACGCATACATCATCTTCCAGCGCGGTGCCAAAGACTTTGAAAAGGCCTGCAAGGCTTTCGGTTTCGAGGACTGGCTGACCAATCCCGATTTCAACACCGCCGATGCCCGCGACCGCAACAAACAGGCGCTCATCAACCGCGTGCAGCAGTGGGCGCTCCAGTACGACAAATATGAGATCGTGACCAAACTGGCTCCTTTCGGGGTGCCCTGCGCTCCGGTGATCAACACCAAGGAACTCATGGATGACCAGAGCCTTTACGACGGCAACACACTGGTCAAGATCAACCAGCCCGGCGCTGTCGGCGAGTTCGTCACCGTAGGCTGCCCCTTCACGATGTCGAATTACACACCTACCTACGGACCTTGCCCCGAGCTCGGCGGCAACAATGACGAGGTACTTAAATCTCTCGGCTATACTGAGGAGCAGATCCAGCAGTTCGCAAAGAACGGCACCACCGAGCCTCTTCCTGACGGGCAGATGTAAGAAATGCCTTATGCGCCACGCGCGCGGTAGGTTTACGTTTCCTCATATTTATTTATCTTCATAGATATGTAAAAAAGTTCATAGTTTTTAGTTGTTAGTGGGTTTTTAGTTGTCGGACGCGATATGCTTACGGCATACTGAGGCTCCGACAACTAAAAACTTTTTTTAATCTAACCGACAACTGAAACAATTATGGCTGACAATAATAACAACAAAACCACCGCCCAACCGGCTCCCCACTTCCCGGAGCAGGTAACGGGCATGTATATTCTCGCAAGGGCTTTGAAAATGGTCGGTATTGAGGATGTCTACGGTCTTGTGGGCATACCTATCACCGAAGCCGCATACATCATTCAGGGCCAGGGTATCCGTTTCGTAGGTTTCCGTCACGAGCAGCAGGCCGGCATGGCTGCCGCCACCCACGGTTTCGTAACCGGCAAGCCGGGCGTGCTGATGACCGTGTCGTCGCTCGGATTCCTCAACGGTCTGACAGCTACCGCCAACGCCACGGTGAACTGTTACCCGATGATTCAGATCTCCGGTTCATCTGTACGTGAACCCATAGATCTCGAGCAGGGCACATACGAAGGACTTGACCAGCTGAACATAGCCAAACCTCTCGTAAAAGCCGCCTACCGTGTGAACCGTGCGGAGGATATTCCTACAGGCGTTGTGCGTGCTT
>URZG01000118.1 GCA_900552325.1 uncultured Porphyromonadaceae bacterium
GGGAGCCGAAAGAGTGCGGGCGGTGAGGTTCTTGTCTTTGAGGTCGACGAGGTTGATATTGTCGATAAGCACATAGGGGGCGTTGATGATGGTGCCTTTCAGCAGAAGTTCCACATCCGAACCTTTGAAGTCGGCGAGAGGCACTTCCACGCGCTGCCACCCTTCGAGGCCGTTGTGGCTGTTCATGTCATACACAAGTATATCCTTGTAACCGTCGCCGGTATTGGCGGATACTGTGATGATATTCTTCATGTTCACTCCGTTCTGGATGGCGCCGTAATGGGTGGCGAAAGTCAGGTAGGGATTGTCGATGTTGCTGACGTCGAACTTGCCTATCGCCAGGCCGGCGGAATAACCGGTATAGAGGGAGGTAATGGCGGCGCAGCCGTCGGTGCCGTCGGCATCGCTCTCGAGGCCGAGAGTCATCATGAGCATGGCGGAATCGTAGATATGGATGTCGGCGGGTTTTTCAAGGTCGGTGGCACGCTGCTCGATGGCATGTGACATCTCGCTGTTGTCAAACGACTCGTGATATTCGGTATAGGGGCGTCCGGCGATGAACGACCCTGTTCCTGTAACACCGGATCCGTAGTTGTTGGTGTTCTTTGCCACAACGGAGACATGGGCGAAGATCTGCTCGTCGGGTTCGCACGCCTTGAATGTGTAGGGGGATGTGGCGCCGGTCTCGACTATATACGTGCCGTTGAAGATTACCTGGTAGTCGATGAGTTCTGCGGGCATCGTTTCGCCGTTACGGTCGGTTGTCACGGGATCCCATGTGAGGGTGAGCATGCCGGAGTGGCCGTCTTCAACCACTTTGACATTTGCAGGTGCCGCGGGAGCGTTGATCCCGACGAACACGTTTGCCGATTCGGCGGCGATACCCTGCTGGCCGTCTTCTCCGTAGGGAGTGGCTTTCCACACATAGTTGCCGGAGCCGAAAGTGCAGTTGTCCTCGAAGGTGATAAGGTCGCCGGGGGTGGGGTTCTCGATGGTCTTTACCGTGATACCCGAGCGCACGACCTCGATTTTCTGGAGTGCCTGAAGCGTGGCGCCTGATACAGCTTTGGCAGGGGCACGGAACGATACCTGCACTTTGGTGTCGCCGTAGGTCTCGGATTTGGTGATCGTGAAATCGGTTACCGCGGCGGGCATGGTAGCCTCTTTTACGGCGATATTGTCGAGCTTTATGCCGCCCACCTGGGTGCCGGTGCCGTGGAATCCGAAGAAATAGTCGCCGGAAGCCGCCGGTGTAAGCACAAGGCGCTGCTTGTCGTAGACGAAATACTGATCCTGAACCGTTGTCGGGAGGAGTGTCACTGTCATACCGTCGGGAGTCTGAGCGGTGCCGTAACCCACTTCGAGTGAAGGATAGGCGGGTTCTCCTCCCATTATGTAACCCATAGTACATTCAAATTCGATTACATAGGTCTTTCCCCCTTCTAGGGTGATGGCCGGTGTGAAAAGCCAGTCGTCCAGATCCGTCCGAGAGCCGAAATCGGCTTCACATGTGGCCTGGTTGAAATAAGGTTTCCAGGTGCGGCCGTCGTTGTTGACATCGACGGTGGACCATCCGGTGCGGAAATCTGTCAGATTGTCGAAATTCTCGCTGAAGGGTACACTTTCGGCAACTTCGGCACCGAAAGCGATTACCGCCGGCACGCCGAGTGCAAGTAGTAGGGATTTCTTTATAAATGAATTGGTGGTTGATGAATATTGGAAAATATATGTATGGAGGGAGTAAGAGATGAGTTTTCTGTCAGTTTGCGAAGTCGATGGAGAGCCCTAACTGGAAACGGCGGGGATTCATCGGGTAGCCTGTCATGGAGAAATAGTTTGTGCCGGTAAGTCCCTGGTTGACGTGCGACATCATGAGGAAGAACCGGGTTTTGGATAATTTACAGTTAAGATAGACGTTGATGAACGGATAGTTGCCCACCATAGCTTCGTTGCGGTTGGTGAATGACATTGTTTCGGGCTGGAAGCCAAGCGACCGGTAGCGGGTGAAGTAGTCGCACGACACGCCGAACTGCAGTTTCAGTGTGGCGATGCGGAATATGGCGTAGAGATTGGAGAAAACGGTGAATTTGGGGAGAGGCACCACGTTTTCGCGGGATGAGGTCTGGAAGATCAGGTCGTTGTCCCAGTGTATGGGTCCGAACTTGAAATTCTGACGTAACCTGGCGCTGACGATCTGCACGCTGCCACCTTCCTGCACGGGGTAGCCTGCGGCGTTGAAATAGATGAGGTTCTGCACGTTCTCCACCCCTGCGGAGATGAATGTGCCGGTTCTTCCCAGCATGATCTCGCCTCCGAGGCGCAGTGAGCGTGTCTTGCCGAAGTCGTTTTCCCAAATAAAGTGATTTGAGCGGAAATGCCGCATGAACCAGGGCGCCGACAGGTTGGTGAAATGCCCTACCGCGTTGACCTGCGCGGTGTCGCCCAACAGCCGGAAAGAGGTGTTGATGCGCCCGTCGACTTTCACTTCGCCTACGGCATCTCCTATAAGCCCGAGTTGCCCCGTCACATCGTAGTTCAGCAGCTTGCCCTGACTGCGGAGCAGCTGCGCGCCGACCCACAGCAGGGTCTGGTTCTGCCGGGTTATCATGGACGGGTGCGGATCGGCCGATAGGGTAGGCCGCGGAGTGTCGTCGGGGTCGACGGCAGGTTCGTCCTCGTCGGGAGGGAGCGGAGTCTCGGAAGTCTCGGGAATCAGCGTCTCCATCTGGTAGTGGCGGTTTTCAAGTGTGATGAAAGCCGTGAGACCCGCTTTAGCCCATTTGTTGAATCCTTCGAGGAGTGCCACACCGAGGGTATTCTGTACGGAATAGAACTTCTGTCGGTCGGAGGTCTCGTTGAGGTTGAAATAGGTCTGCGGCCAGAATTTGGTATTTTCTGTGGCGTTCTGGTCGGTGAAGCGGTGGAAGCCGTCGCGGAACCGCAGTGTCCAGATGAAACTTGTCACCGGCACGAGCACCTGTCGCGTGGTGGTGTCGTTGACCTGCTCCTCCTTGTAGAAACCGAGTTTGTAGCGGGAATTGAGCCACAGGTCGGTGCCTGTAAGACGGTTGTGTGCGGAAGTAAGGTTGGTGGGGATACTTTTTGCGTTTATCGAGGTGTTGCCACCCTGCACGGCTGCAGGATCGGTGATGTAGAGTTCGTCGGTGATCCCGCCGTTCTCTTTTGCCAACAGTGAGTAGTGGGTGAAGAACCCCTGAAATTCAAACCGCTCGCCGGTGTATGAGCCGGAGAATCCCCATGTGAGATCTTTCGCCGCCTGGTTTTCGTAGCTTCCTTTTGAATAAAGGTAATCGAGAAGGGCCCCTACCTGCACACGCGGACCGGCATTGGCCGAGAAGCGCACCGAGAGGTCATCCTGACCGGTGGTGCCCCCTCCGCCGAAAGAGTAGCCGAGAAGGGTCATGGGGATGCGGGTGTTGTAGAACCGGGCTTTTTCAAGCGACGGAGTCCATGTGGCCACGGCGTCGCGGAAAAAGAAATCGCTCATCACCGGGCGGTCCATCCATATCATCTGCCGACCTTCGGCGCAATAGTTGCCGGTGGCGGCCCATGCCGGAGATACTTCCTGCGGCACGAAGCGGTGGCTGTAATCCTCGTAGAGAGTGTCGATGGTGGCTTTTGTGCGCTCGCCCAAAGGGGATTCCACACCCCAGGCCATGGAGGGCGCGAGCACCGGCTGGCGGGCGCCGGCGGTGAAAGTCGCGGCTGTACAGGCCACTGCCACGGCAGAAATGACTGATATGAATTTAGCAATTTTTCCCATGGGACGGCACAAAGTTACGAAAAACATCTGTTTCCACGGTAAAAATCCTGCTATTTTGCCGCGCTAAGGGCCAGAAAAACCTTCGCACAGGCTTCGGCATCGGCTAACGCGTTGTGGTGGTGGCTGAACTGAATCCCTAAAAAATCGCAGATATAGGGCAGGGAGAACGACGGACAAAGGGTGCGGGGGATGGTCTGCCGTGCCAGTATCACCGAACAGAAGAAGGGATAGTCAGGGTAAACCATGCCGTAGTGGCGGTGACAGGCGCGGATGCACCGCTCGTCGAACGCCTTGTTGTGTGCCACCAGCGGGAGGTTGCCGATCATCGGCCGCAGACGCTCCCACACCTGTGGGAAATGGTCGGCCGAGTCTGTCTCGCGGCGCGATATACCGTGTATCTCCTCGGTGAAGTAGCGGAAGTAGTAGTTCGGTTCGGGGCGCACGAATTCATGGAACGAGTCTACGATCACCCCGTCGGCAACCTTGACGGCGCCGATGGAACATACCGACGTGGGATGGTTGTTGGCCGTTTCCACGTCTATGGCTACGAAGTCCTGCATTGACTGATATGTGTTTAGTCGCCTGATATACTGTTCTTAACCTGCTCCATAAGCCAGCGCGGGGTGGATGTTGCGCCGCAGATCCCCACGGATTCAGCTCCGTCCAGCCACTGCGGATCAAGTTCGGACGGATTGGAAATCAGATAGGTGGAGGGATTGACTTCGCGGCAGTTGGCATAGAGGACTTTGCCGTTGGAACTTTTCTTGCCGGCGACGAAAAGCACCACGTCGTGTGCGCGGGCGAACCGCTGCAGTTTCTCGACCCTGTTGGCTACCTGACGGCAGATGGTGTCGAACGACTCCAGACGGCAGCCGGCCCGGAGCCTGCGCCGGATCTCCTCGGTGATATGGCGGAATCCTTCGAGCGATTTTGTGGTCTGGGAATATAATGCCACGTCGCGGCTGAAATCTATGCGGTCAAGGTCGTCGGCGCTCTCTATAACGATGGCTTCCCCGGCGGTCTGTCCCACAAGGCCGTTGACTTCGGCGTGGCCGTTCTTGCCGTAGATCACAATCTGCGGTCTTTGGCCTGCGGGGGTGGAGAAGGTGTCCTTTATGCGTTGCTGCAGGCGCAGTACCACCGGGCATGTGGCGTCGATGATCTCTATTCCGTTGCGGCGCGCCAGCTCGTAAGTGGATGGAGGTTCGCCGTGGGCACGCAGAAGCACTTTCACCCCATGCAGCTTCTCCATTTCGCTGTGGGTGATGATTTTCAGCCCTTTGGAGGAGAGGCGCTGCACCTCGTCGGAGTTGTGGACTATGTCGCCCAGGCAATAGAGGGTGCCGGATTTCTGCAGTTCTTCCTCGGCTTTGCGTATGGCCGTCACCACACCGAAGCAGAACCCCGAATCGTTGTCGATCTCAACTTTCATGACGTGATTATTTGCGTGCGAGAGCTTCGTTGAAGCGGTCCATGAGCCAGCGGTCCTGCTCCTCTATTGTCATGGCGGAATTGTCAAGGTCGATGGCGTCGTGGGCACGGCGCAGGGGGCTCTCCTCGCGGGTGCGGTCTATATGGTCGCGTTTCTCCACATTGGCGAGTACCTCTTCGAAAGTCACATTCTCCCCCTTGGCCTGGAGTTCGCGCCAGCGGCGTTCGGCACGGGTGCGCGCCGATGCGTTGAGGAATATCTTCAGCTCGGCGTCAGGGAAAACGGTGGTACCTATGTCGCGGCCGTCCATCACGATCCCTTTCTCCTTGCCGAAATCCTGCTGCATGGCCACGAGGGCGTGGCGTACTGCCGGAATTGCCGCTACAGCCGAAACGTTGGCCGAGACTTCCATCGAGCGGATACGGTTCTCCACGTCGGTGCCGCCGAGGGTCGTGTGCTGGGTGCCGTCGGACATGAGGGTGAATCCGACTTTTATTTCCGGGAGGGCGGCGGCGAGAGCCGTGGCGTCCACGTTGCCGTCGGGGGCGATCAGTGCGTGCTCCATTGCCCAAAGGGTTACGGCACGGTACATCGCGCCGGTGTCGACATAGCGATAACCTATGCGCCGGGCGAGTGCTTTTGCCATTGTGCTTTTTCCGGATGAGGAGAAGCCGTCGAGGGCTATTATGATTTTATTGTCGTCGGTATTCATATAGTTGTCAGTTGAGTATATCCTGGAGGTTCAGGTTGAGGTTGACCATGAGGGTTGTGGCGCCGGTGTGGGGCTGCGCGAAGGCAAGTCCCAGTGAGAAACGGCGCAGATTCAGTCCGGCTCCGAGCGAGAAGCCGCTCAGGAAGGACCGTGAGTAGGTCGACATATCGGTGCGTGTCTTGTAGTTGTAGCCCAGCGCCACGTAGAAACGTTCCGACGGGGTGAAATCAAGACCGAACACCAGGTGCCGGAACAGGTTGGAGGAGAATGAGTCCTTCACCTTGAAATCTTCGTTTGTGGTGCCGTCGCCCGTCTCGTAGAAAGGGAGGTGCCATTTGGTGAGATTCCATGCGGTGATGCTGACTCGCAGGGGGATTCCCGAGAAACCTTTTGTTATGCCGAGGCGCACGTCCATCGGAAGACTTGTCGAGCGGTCGTTGAATTTCTTGAGCTGACCGCCGAGGTTGGCTCCCACCAGCGAGAGCGACACGTCATGGTCGGGGTCATAGTAATTGATACCGAGGTCGGTGGCGAGAGCGAAAGCGGAGTACTGTTCGTAGGAACTGTTGAGCACTTTCAGTGTTATGCCGCCGCGGAGCCGGTCGGTGATGTCGTATGAAAAGGAGGCGTTGAAATTGAGATCCTTCGGGGAGAAGGTGCCGAGAATGTTCCCCTCGGCATCGGTCTCTTTCATTGAACCGTAGCCGAAAAACCGTACACCGACGGCCCAGGCTCCGCGCTCGCCGGCGGAATGGGTGTAGCGTGCGCCGGCGAAGTTGGAGTCGCCGAGATAGCGCATGTAGTCCACGAGGATCTGGTTGGTCATCTCCGGGCCGAGGAGGGCGGGGTTCTGGTCGGTGGTGGAGAGATCTTCCTCCACGGTTGTGATATTCACTCCGCCCAGGCCGTAGATACGCGACGAGGAGGTGATGTTCAGAAAATTATATGCCGACGAGCCGTCCTGCGCCGCAGCCGTGGCGGCTGTGGCGGCGAAGATGGCTATGGCGAGTTTTATCGGCTTGATTGTCATGAGTCAGTGGGTTCGGTGATGGCGGTTGTCAGAAGTCGATGGAGCG
>URZG01000119.1 GCA_900552325.1 uncultured Porphyromonadaceae bacterium
GTTGTGATGATGATCACACCGTTGGCGGCGCGGGAACCGTAGATGGATGCTGAGGCGGCGTCCTTGAGTACCTGCATCGACTCTATGTCGGAGGGGTTGATGGATGTGATATTGTCGGTGGCGATACCGTCGACAATATAAAGAGGTGCGTTGGAGTTGACCGTCGACATACCGCGCACACGGATTTCGCCTCCTCCGCCGGGAGCGGCGTTGGTGGTGACGGATACACCGGGCATACGTCCCTGCATGGAATTGATTATGGATCCGGCATTCTCCGAGATAGGCTGCTTCATATCCATCACAGCTACTGCGCCGGTGAGGTCGGCCTTTCGCTGGGTGGTGTAGCCCGTTACCACGATTTCCTGGAGATTCAAGGCGTCATCCTGAAGCACTACCTTCATATCCGGGGTAGCCTCTACGACCTGGCGCATATAGCCGATATAGGAGATGGACAGCTTCGTACCCTTTGGTACAGTGATGGTGAAGTTGCCGTCGATATCGGTCGTCACCCCTTTGGTGGGGTCGCTTGCTGGTGCGACGGTGGCCCCGATGAGAGGCTCGTCATCATTCAGGCCCCATACCGAGCCGTGAACGGTGACCGATTGTGCGGTTGCCGTGACCATTGCCATTATGGCCAGCAGCGCACTGAGGATTAGTTTTTTCATAATTGGTGTTAAGGTTAGTGTTGTAAAACTGACGCAAAGATATGAATGTAATGGGATACGGGGTTATAAAATATGTTGCAGATAATATCAAATTTGTGGCAAGTACCTATTCGTGATATGTTTAGCACATTTTTTGTTCATTAAAGGTTCATTAACTTGCAACGGGAGAAAAAACGCACCCCCGCCACGCGATGGTCGCGTGACGGGGGCGCTTGTATGGCGGATGTATCGGGTCAGTCAGGCATCAGTCGATTTTCACTACAAGGAAGTTGGATTTTTCCCAGAAGGCACCCGGGTTGGTGATGCGCAGGGTGTAGGAGCCGTTGGCGTCTTTCTCCAGTGAGTACGACGAGGCAGGCTGGTTGGTCATCACCTTTGCCTTCTTCGAATAAAGAGGAATTACGGTGAGACGGGTCTTGTCGCCCTTGATGAAGTTGGAGGTTGACTGGTCGCCGGGGAGCACTTTCGTCTTGCGGAGGAAACCGCTTTCGATAACACCTTTGTTTTTCAGTTCCTTGCCGGTACCGATCACGTAGTAGCATGTGTTGAGTTCGGCGTTGAGCTGTTCGACGCGGGCCTGGGCCTGGGAGCGCTCTTCCGATACCGTAGCCACGGTGGTGTTGAGCGAATCAACCGACGAATTCAGCTGGTCGATCTTTATGTTGGCGGCGGCGAGCTCGTTACGCAGCGACTGTATGGTGCCTTCCTGTTCGGCGATGGATTTCTTGAGGGTTTCGATGGAGCGCTGGAGGGTCTGGTTGTTGGCGTTGGATGCGGCCAGGCGTTTTTCCAGATCGGCCAGACGGTCACGGTTTTTCTGAAGCTGCTGCTGGATGGCCATGATGTCGTTGCGGATCTGCTGGCGCTTGTTCTGGGCTTCAGGCCCCATGCCGGAGGTGGCGTCAAGCAGGTTTTCCATCTGTTTGATCTGGGAGAGACCTTCCGACACATCGTTCATCAGCATCAGCAGAGAATCCTGGTTTGCCAGAGCCACGCGAAGCGAGTCTGACGTTGTGGGGTAGTTCGCTCCATCGGCTTCGTTCTGAGTCTTATCGGAGTGGCAGGCCGAGGCTAAGATAGCCATGGCAGTCAGTGCGATAACTGCAAATTTTTTCATAATCAAATAGTTATAAACGTTTGTGATTGATCATTCGCTTATACCGGCGATTCGGTGCGGTATTTGTTGCGGTGTATTTTCTTTTCCGAATCCCGTTTGCCGGACACAACTATAACAATTTCGCCGCGCGGATTGTTTTCCGAAAAGTGGTCGCGGAGCTGTGCGAGGGTACCGTTTATGGTGGTGTTGTGCAGTTTCGATATCTCGCGTGACACCGAAGCTTCGCGGTCGTCGCCGCATACGCGCGCCAGATCATCAAGGGTTCTGTCCAGACGCAGCGGTGACTCATATATTATAAAAGTGCGTTCATCGGAGGCGAGAAGCTCCAGGCGGGTGGCACGTCCTTTTTTCTGCGGCAGGAAGCCTTCGAACACAAACCTGTCGCAGGGCAATCCCGAATTGACCAGTGCCGGCACGAAAGCTGTGGGGCCGGGCAGGGTCTCAACCTCTATGGAGGCGTTTCTACATTCGCGCACGAGCATGAATCCGGGATCGGAGATGCCCGGTGTACCCGCATCTGATACCAGGGCTATCGTCTCGCCGCCTCGGAGCCTTTCAATAATGGAACCGACAGTCTGGTGTTCGTTGAACTTATGGTGCGATGCCATCGGGGTTGTGATGCCGAAATGGCGCATGAGGGTGGCGCTGGTGCGGGTATCCTCGGCAAGTATCAGCGATGAGGTCCTTAGCACCTCTATGGCACGAGGCGCCATGTCGGCGAGGTTGCCCACCGGTGTGGGGACTACGTACAGTTTTCCAGTGGAAACTTCCATATTGTCAGAAAAGTGAGGAGATTGTAGCGATGAAATCTTTTGCCGGACGCGTGCGGAGGTCTATGCCGTAGCGGTCGGCAAGAATCGCACGTACTGCATCCGGCGAGCCGGCTTCACCGATATTGGCCAGCGCGTCATTCATCAGCGCCTCGTTGCCGTTGAACAGTTCGCGACGGTAGAGGAACATGTCGTTTATGGAGAAAAGACTGCGCCACAATGACAGATCCGCAGGTACCGCTGCAGGGGTATCCGAAACTTTATCAGGAATTACCGGAGGAATATCGGCGGGAAGTTTCGTGTCGGGGATATTTTTCTCTTCCCGGAAGACCTGTTCTTCCTCGCAGGTATGATCTTTTGCGGAAGTGTCAGCCACAAACTCGTCATCAGTCATGACCATCAGCTCCTCGTTTTCCTCGTCTTCTTGCTGCAGGTATGCCGCTGCGGGAATAACTTCGCTGATCTCTTCGGCAGCAGATACTTCCTGAGTCTCCTCCACGCGAGGCGCCTCTCCCTTTTCAATTACAGTTTCGGTCGGAAAGTTATCCTCTTCCTCACATTCGGGAACCACCGGCTCCACTTCAGGTACCTGCGAGGCCATTTCCGCCAGTTCTATTATCCTGAGTTTGGCTTCCGGAGGAATACCGGAAAGCCCGCTGTCCTTCACTGCCAGCAGCTCTTCGGCAATTTCGGCTGTGACGGTTAACATTCTGTCGATAATCGGATTCATTGTTCTTCAGTGGTTGAGTTGTCCTCGGAAACCGGGAGGAATGTTTCTTTGAGAAATGCTTCGGCCTCGCTGACCACGGTGGCCCGGGGGCATGTGAACCGGTTTACTATTATAACCACGGCATGGGTAGGGATGCCGCGGTCGTCGGTTTTGTATCCGGCGTAGCACTGCACACCGCGCATGCTTCCGCTCTTCAGCAGCAGTTTTCCGGCGAGCGGGGTGTCTTTGAGCACTTTTCTGACAGTACCCTCCACTCCGGCTTTTGGGAAAAGTGCGGTGTAGTCGCCGCTACGTGGATCGCGGGCCATGGCCTGAAGCACATCCGCCAAAAACCGGGGTGTGACGCGGTTGTCGCGAGCCAGCCCCGAACCGTCGTTGATACTGATATTGCCGGTGGATATGCCCAACCGCCCGAGAAGCTGCCGCTCGCGTGCGATAGCCGCCTCCACGTTGTCGCCCGGAGCGAGAGAGCGCAGCATCGCCTCGGCAAACATGTTGTCAGACCGCACCATCATACTCCTCATTATATCTCTGGCCGGGGGTGAATAACGGCGGTAGAGTTCACGCGGCGCTCCGGTCACTTCGATATCCTCTCCGATTACGGTGATACTGTCGGCGAGCAGGGCGTTTTCAAGGGCGTCATAGAAATATCCCGGCGGGTCAGGCATGGCCCTGTCAGGCGGCAGCCGGTTGCCTTTGTAGTTTATGGCGAAATGCCCCGCTCCGTAATCCCATTTATAATCATCGCTTAGCCAGTGGGCCGAAGGGCCTCCCCCCGGAACGAGCGATGTGTCGAACATTATCTGGCCACGTATAGAGTCAACGCCGAGAGTGGCCATGTTGGCTGCCACCGAGTCGGCGAACGCGGCGTTTGCCGGGAAATAGGGGCTGTCGGTAGTGGGGTCGCCGGACGCGACAATTACAAGATCGCCCCACAGCTGCCGGTCACTGACGGCCCCGCGGGTGAATGCAGTGGTGACGAAACGCATGTCGGCCTTGTTGTCGAGTAGCGCGCAAGCTGAGGTCACACATTTCAGGATACTCGCCGGTACCAGAAGTGTATCCGGGTTGCGGAAGGCTATATCCTCACCGGTGGCGAGATCGCGTACGATGATACCGACTGTGGCCGGCTCGGGAATGTCGGGGTGTGGCCGTGGCGGGATCACGGAGTCGGGCAATGCCACGCTGTCGGCGGCTGCCGCCTGGCATACGGTGGCTTCCGGCTCCTGTGCCGAGCCCTGAGCCGGAGCCAGAACCATGAGCGCCGCCAGCAATACGGGGCAGAAGATATGTGAGATATATTCGATGGGATTTCTCATTTGTCGGGCTGCAAGAGCTGTTTCAACAGCTTCAAAAAATCGCACGAATTTACAAATTCGTCACACTTTTGCCAAATGTTTTCGGTAAAATAAGGCCCCCAATAAGAAAAACGGGCTATTATTTAGGTATTTTTAAATAAAAAGTTGTAACTTCGCCACAGAATACCGCCTTAAAAATGGCGGATTCCGTTTCACGTTGGAAATTTCTTGAAAAGGCAGATGGTAAGCAAGACCCGCGACAGACTCATAGAGGTGGCAAGGCAGCTCTTCGCCCGCCAAGGGGTGGAGAACACAACTATGCTTGATATCGCCAATGCCTCGGAGAAGGGACGCCGCACGATATATACCTACTTCAAGAACAAGCGTGAGATCCATCAGGCCGTCATAGAGCGTGAGAGCGAACAGATAGTGTCGCGGCAGCGCCAGATACTAGACAGTGACTCCACTGCCACCGGTAAACTGATCGACTTCATGAGGGCTCGTCTCGAGATAGTGAAGTGTCCCACGGGGCGTTTCCTTGCCGAAAACGTCACGGATATGCTGCGCCTTGATTTCAAAAGAGCCGAGAAAACGCGGCGCCTCGCTGCCCGGAAAGAGGTGGAAATCCTGCGCGAAATTCTGCGTGAGGGCGTGGCCTCCGGAGAGTTCTCACCCTCGCAGGCACGCCGTGCCGGAGCGCTGATAGTGGTTGTGATGCAGGGGTTCGACCATCCGGGCACAGCCGCGGGGCTGGATCTGATCGGGTTCGACCGGACAGATTCGGAAGAATCTGTGATCGCGTTCATCGTAAACGGACTGAAACAAAACTGAGATTCATTGCAGAAAACATAACAACTAATTATAAGTTAATTGGCCGGTATAGGTCGTTCTACGTTCCCATGCGTGTTGAAACCTCCTGACCGGTTGATATAAAACGATTTTGAACAGTTATTTATGAAATTACTTGAAGGAAAAACCGCAGTAGTCACCGGTGCCGCCCGCGGTATCGGCAAGGAAATTGCCCTGCGTTTCGCCCGTGAAGGCGCCAATATCGCTTTCACAGACCTCGTAATTGATGAAAACGGCAAAAAGACCGAAGAGGAGATCGCTGCTCTCGGCGTAAAAGTGAAAGGCTATGCCTCCAACGCCGCCGATTTCGCCCAGACCGAAGAGGTAGTAAAAGAAATCCACAATGATTTCGGTTCAATAGATATTCTCGTCAACAATGCCGGTATCACCAAGGATGGCCTGATGATGCGTATGACCGAGGCTCAGTGGGACGCCGTTATCGCCGTAAACCTCAAAAGCGCGTTCAACTTCATCCACGCCGTTCTGCCTATCATGATGCGTCAGAAACATGGCTCGATCATCAACATGGCTTCTGTTGTGGGTGTTCACGGCAATGCCGGCCAGGCCAACTATGCCGCTTCCAAGGCTGGTCTCATCGCTCTGGCAAAGAGTATCGCACAGGAGGTGGGCTCGCGCAACATCCGCGCCAACGCAATCGCCCCCGGTTTCATCGAGACTGCTATGACCGCAGCGCTCCCCGAGGAGATCCGCAAGGAATGGTGCCAGAAAATCCCCCTGCGCCGCGGCGGCAAGGTGGAGGATATCGCCAGCGTTGCCACTTTCCTCGCCAGCGATATGTCATCGTACGTCACAGGCCAGGTTATCCAGGTCGACGGCGGTATGAACATGTAATTCCGCGACGGCAACAGCCGTCAATAATAATATAAATACCCCGCACGAGTCTGACTCCTGCGGGGTATTTCGTGTTGAACCGCCGTATTATCTTACAGCGATCTTTATATGTTTCGCTGCGGGGCGTCCGCAGGCGTCGGTGGCGGAGAGGCGTGCCACATATATGCCGCGGGCTATGGTGAGTGGCATCTGATGGACAGCGCCGTCAGCCTTGTCGGCCTCCATACGGCATACCTGGCCGCCGGATACGGAATATATCTCGATTTTTCCGTCGGTCATGTCTGCGGGCAGAGAATAGTCGAGGATACCTCCGGCATAGCCGATGAACATGGGTGAATCGGCTTCTGCAGTTTCGACTCCCGTCATTACGGCGCCTTCGCCACTGACCTGGAGTATCTGGTTTGTAGCGGTGGGGAGAGTGGCCTTGATGTAGGCTTTGCCGTTGGCGTTGTCAATGAAGAAAGCGTTGTGGGAGGAGGCTTTAAGTTCGTCGACCGATCCTGCGGCTACGAAATCCTCGTCCAGAGAGTTACCTGCCGAGGGAGCCTTGGCACGAACTGATGCGCCGGCACGCACTTTCATCGGCATGTTGTGTACCACGAATATGTAGGGGTGGGAGTCGGCCATTCCGGGGTATCCCTCTTTT
>URZG01000120.1 GCA_900552325.1 uncultured Porphyromonadaceae bacterium
CGGGGCCCCAGGGAGGTCTGCGCCGTGACAAGAGCGAACAGCGAGTCGGCGTCGGCCGTCACCGGCGTATTCAGTGCCGGAGCAGCCTGGGCCGTGTCGCCGCCTCCGGTGCGTGTCTTTCCGGAACAGGCTACCATCGCCACCGCGAACAGAAGGATATAAAGTATTCTCTTCATTTTTCAGTCGGGTATATGCGCAAAGTTACACAAATTCTTCCGAAATGCGCAAATTCCGCCCCCGTATTTGTGAAAAATCAAGAAAAAAGCCCGGTGCGAAAAAAGGCGGCGTGCAGGATTCCGAAATCACCGCACACCGCCGACGGACCAATTCTCTACTCTGATTTATCTGATTTATATTTGCCCGGTCGTGTATCCACAATTTTTCTCTGATGCAAAGTTACGGTCTCTTCCCCTTTCCCCTCTTATACATTTTACCTTATTATTTACCTAAAGCGGCTGAAAACACCGCATTGCCGGAAGAACAGGGGGTCACCGGGTTTTGTCGCCTGACATCCGTATAAGGTATTGTTCGGCTTCAGGACTTTCTCCGAGCCCCCGCTCTATGTGCCCGACGGGTCGGTGGCTGCCTACGCCGCCCATGAGGAATGGGGCAAGTTCAACAGAATAGCCGGAATCAGTATCATGAACTCTCCGGTGGAGGCGCCGGAGGCCGACAATACCGGCTCTTGCGAAATATACAATCTCCGAAGGGAGCGCATGGAAGCATGCCGCGAGACTCTGGCCCCGGGCATCTACATCGAGCGCTACGGAGCGGGCACAAGGAAAATCGTTGTGGAATAGGCGTTGCCGCCACACAACAACCGCGCAAGGGTTGGCGTTATAATAAGGTAACGCTAACCCTTATGATGTTATGAAACGAATCGTGATAATGGGGGCGACCTCGGGTATTGGACTCATGGTGGCCCGCAACCTGGCCTCTTCCGGAATGAAGGTCGGGGTGGCCGGCCGCAAGACCGAGGTTCTGCGCAAACTTAAAGAGGAGTATCCCGACAATGTGGAATACGAGACAATAGATATAACCCGTGCCGACGCCACGCGGCTGCTGCGCCTGCTTATCGACCGCCTGGGAGGAATGGATACATATTTCCATATCTCGGGGATCGGTTATGAGAACACGGCACTTGATCCGGGCAAGGAGCTGGCCACGTTAGAGACCAATGTGACGGGTTTCGCCCGCATGACCGGGTATGCTTTCCGCTATTTCCGCGACAATAACGGCGGCCACGGGCATATTGCGGCCATAACGTCTGTGGCGGGGACGAACGGCATCGGGCGCCTGGCCTCCTACTCCTCCTCGAAGTGTTTCGACCAGTGCTATCTCCGCGCCCTCAACCAGCTGGCCACGATCGAACATCTGGATATAAAGTTCACAGACATACGGCCCGGATGGGTGCGCACGCCGCTGCTGTTCGACGACCGCGATTATCCCATGACGATGCAGCTCCCCTATGCCGCACGGCGCATCATCAAGGCTGTGCGGCGCCGCAACAGGGTCAAGGTCATCGACTGGAGGTGGAACATAGTGGTTGGCCTCTGGCGGCTCATTCCCAACCGGCTGTGGGTGCGTCTGCCGGTAAAGGTGGATTCCATCGCCTCTCCCGCCCAAGCGCATGAACACCGTGAGGAGATCGACGCCGAGAAGATCTGACCCACACGCCCCACCCCGCGAGATAATAAAATCGTGGCGTGATATCGCCTGATTATCGGAAAAAATGTGTATGTTTGCATGGTTGCTGACATGCACATTTTTCACAATACACTATATATCATGGAGAATTTCACTTTCTGCACTCCCACGCGCTACCTTTTCGGCCGGGGAGTGGAATCGCAGACCGGCGCCCTCACCGCCGGCATGGGATGCCGCCGAGTCCTGATTGTCTACGGCAAAGGGTCGGTAGTGCGTTCCGGACTGCTTGACCGCGTGAAGGAATCGCTGAGGAAGAGCGCGGTAGAGTTCGAGGAGTTAGGTGGCGTACAGCCCAATCCGGTCGACACTCTCGTGCGCGAGGGGATCGCCAAGGTCGCCGCCACAGGGTGCGACGGACTCCTTGCCGTTGGCGGCGGCTCGGTTATCGACACCGCCAAGGCTATCGCCGCCGGGGCCTGCTACGACGGCGATGTATGGGACTTTTTCTGCGGCAAAGCCGTGGTTGAGAAGGCGTTGCCCATTGGCGTAGTGCTCACTATCCCCGCCGCGGGCAGCGAGGGCTCGGGCAACTCTGTGATAACCCGCGACAGCGACAAACGCAAGATCTCCATCCGCACCGACTACTGGCTGCGCCCGAAGTTCGCCGTGATGAATCCCGAACTTACCTTCACCCTGCCTCCCGAGCAGACCGCCGCCGGCGTGGCCGACATGATGGCGCACATCATGGAGCGCTATTTCACCCCCACCGAGGGGGTGGAGACCACCGACCGTGTGGGCGAGGGGGTGCTCAAGGCAATCATCACCGAGGCTCCGCAGGTTATCGCAGACCCTGAGAATTATGATGCGCGCGCCAACATAATGTGGGCCGGAACCCTTGCTCACAACGGTGTGTGCGGTTGCGGCCGCCGCGAGGACTGGGCTTCGCACGGCCTCGAACATGAACTGTCGGCTCTCTACGGCGTGACCCACGGCGCCGGACTGGCCGTTATCTTCCCGGCCTGGATGGAATATGTGTCGTCGCGCCGCCCGGCGAAGATCGCGCAATTCGCTCGCCGTGTATTCGATGTGGAGGAGGATAACGACCTGCGCGCCGCCCTCGAGGGGGTGAACCGTCTGCGAGCTTTCTTCCGCAGTCTCGGACTGCCGGTAACTCTCGCCGGGTTAGGCATCCCTGCACCCGACTACGACACCCTGGTGCGTCGCTTCCATGAAAACAAGGGAACACCCGCCGGCACCTACCTCCCCCTTTATCCCGAGGATACCCGCGCCATCTACGAGCTTGCCGCCCGCTGACTGTAAGGTCATCAAAGTCGATAAGGTCATCAAAGACTTTAGAGACTTTGATGACCTTATCGATTTTATAGCGCTATGTGAGGCTTCAGAAAGAGATGAGGTTGGAGTCGTCGGGAGCCGGTGCGGCCGGGCTGTGGGGGGCCGTGTCGGTCTTCGGCTTCTCGGGGGAGGGCTGGCTGTCGGCCTGATTGTCAGCGGGTCGGCCTGCGGAACGGATGCGGTCGGTGAGTTTGCGGTCACGGTTATAGGCGGGAACCTGCTCGAGGGTCTCGATGACAGTATCGTCGTCGAACTGCTCGGGGGTGAGCACGATGTAGCGCTGCTGGTCGCGCACCTTGTCCCACTGGTCCACTTTATCCTCGCCGTAAGCCTCCTTGAGAGCCTCGCGAGCGGCTTCGGCCTCATCTTTTTCGGTGGGCTGAGTACGGGGATAGTCGGTGAATCCTCGGTGACCCGATTTTTCTTTGTCGCGTCCTTTCAGACCCACGCCTTTGTCGCCCTTTATCACCAGCTCGAAGCCGGAGGCCAGGATGGTGATCTTGATCTTGTTGCCGAGCGAGTCGTCGAAAGCGATACCGTAGATCACGTCCACCTCGGGGTCGATCTGCGAGATGAAGTTGGTGAGCTGGTTGGCCTCTCCCATCTTGAAGGGGATGTCGGCCTGGCGCGAGAAATAGAGGTTGAAGAGGAGGTGCTTGGAGCCGAGGATGTCGCGGTTCTTGAGGAGCGGGGAGTTGAGGGCATCCTCGATGGCGCGGCTCACGCGGTTTTCACCCTCGCCGTAACCGGTGGAGATGATGGCGGCGCCACCATCGCGCAGAGTGCGGTCCACGTCCATAAAGTCGAGGTTGATATGCCCCGAGCAGGTGATGAGTTCGGAGATGGAACGGGCGGCGTTGGAAAGGGTATCGTCGGCCTTGGCGAAGGCGTTCACCCAGTCGAGGTCGGGATAGATCTCGGTCAGCTGCTCGTTGTTGACCACCAGGAGGGAGTCGACGTACTTGCTGAGCTCCTCGGCGCCGTCGAGGGCCTTGAGAATCTTTTTCTGCCCTTCGAAGAGGAAGGGGATGGTGACGATACCCACCGTGAGCAGACCGCGTTCGCGGGCTATGCGTGCCACAACGGGTGCGGCTCCGGTGCCGGTGCCGCCGCCCATACCGGCGGTGATGAACACCATCTGTGTGCCGTCGTCGAAGAGTGCGTTGATCTCCTCGGCACTCTCCTCGGCGGCCTCGCGGGCGAGTTCGGGCTTGTTGCCCGCGCCGCGTCCTTTGGTGGTGGTGGGGCCTATGAGGAGGCGGTTGGGCACCGGCGAATTATCGAGGGCCTGCTTGTCGGTGTTGCAGACCACGAACGACACTTTGTCGATCCCCTGCTCGTACATGTGGTTGACGGCATTGTCGCCGCCGCCGCCCACACCCACGGCCTTGATTATCACATCATCGTGGTGCGATTCGATGAAGTTTGAGGTTTTGTCGATATCTTCAGGAGTCATAATTGTCTATTGGAAAATTGTTATTGCATGTCATCCCCCTCATCCATCGCCGTGGCGAGACGAGAGCGAATTATAGCCCAGATACTCTTTTTGTTAGAGGCATGATCCTCCTCGGAGGATGACTTGCCTGTATCCCTGTCCTTATCTTTGTTTTTACCTTTGATTTTGTTTTTTTTCTTCTGGTCGGGGCGTGTGAAATCGTCGTCATCGTCGTCGAGGCGTCCGATGCGCGAGCCTTCCTCCTCGTCGTCATCGTAGCTCTCTTCGTAACCATCGGTATCGGCTTCTGCGGTGTCCTCGGGCTGCGGTTCGGGTTCGTCCATGCACTCGGCCTCGGGGAGGGCGGCTGCCGCTACGAGTGTGGAGATCACGTCAATATTATCGGCGGCGTTTACCGCGGAGTCGGAGATGCGCACGGCCGACTGGGTTGTGCCCATGCGCACCTTCATCTTGCTCATCTGGGAGAGGAGTTCATTGAATCCGCGCAGACGCGAGCCGCCGCCGATGAGTACTATCCCGCCGGGGAGGTCGGTGGTGCGCATCCCGGCGTATTCTATCTGTTTGAGAATGTTGGTGATTATCTCGGCGGCGCGGGCGTGGACGTAGTTGTTCACCTCCGAGTAGTCGATGCCGTCGGCGCCGGTGCGGCGTCCCGACTCCGAGCCCAGGGCGTTGCCCGAGACTTTCTTTATCTCCTCGGCCCGCTCCTCGATGTGGTTGAGGGCATGGGTTATGTCGAGGGTGATGTTGCGCGAGCCCAGCGGCAGGGTGGCCACATAGAGGGGCGCGCCGTTCTTATAGATGGTCACGGTGGTTGTCTCGGCGCCGAGGTCAACGAGCATGGCACCCATGCGGCGTTCCTCGTCGGTGAGCGCCAGGGCGCCCTCGGCCAGGGGCCGGGCCACATATCCGTTGATTTCCAACCCTACTTTCTCGAAGATCACGCGGCGTATCATCCGCTTGATGACGGGCGCGCACGATACCACGCACATACGGGCGCCCACGGTGGTGCCGTAGGAGCCGACCGGGTTGACGGTGGTCTTGTTGTCGACCGTGAATTTCACCGGAGCCACATCCACCACATCCCTTTCCTGCGGGATGTTCTGGGCGGCGCGTCGCCGCAGGTCGGCGATCATCTCGCGGGTGATCTCCTGTTCCCCTCCCAGGCGTGCCTCCACGTCAATAAGCGTGGAGGTGGTGGAGCGACCGCCCACCGACACGTAGACCCCCTTGATGGTGCGGGGCGAGATGCGGGGATACTGCTCGAGCCGCTCGCAGATGCGGTTGATGGCGTTGGATACCTCCACGTTGTTGATGCATCCGTAACGCACGCTCCCCACGAGTTTCTCTTCTTCAACGGCGAGCACGTCGAGCATACCCGAATCATCGGCCACGCCGATGGCTCCACGTAGCTTGGAGCTTCCGATTTCTATGGCTACGATATATCTTTCCGGCATATATTGTTTTTATTTATAAGGCGTTTGGTGAAAATCAGTTGACGTAGGCTGGAGTGGAGGAGCTGACGGTATCGGTGTCGGTCGAGACGAGCATCGCGTCGACGTTGTCGGTCTCGGCCTCCCCCTCCTGGTCGAAGAGAATCATCGAGGGGGGGATCACCTTGTCGCGACGGGTGGCGACGCACTGGCCGCCCCATTTCACGGAGATGGTGTCGTAATATTCCCATCCCTTGAGAGGAAGCACCTTGTGGTACATCGTCATGACCCTGGCGAGTTTCGACTCTAGGGCCGTGGTGTCGCCGAGGTTGATTACGTGGCCGCGGATCATGGGCACCAGGATTATATCGCGGGTGCGCGAATCCACGCTGTAGTGCGACACGATGGCGCTCCAGCGGCTGTCACCCTCTATGCGGCGTATCAGCGGTAGGACGTCCGTGGCAGGGTGGAGCGAGTCGAAGTCGCCGGCTATCAGCGGCACGTCGAGGCGGTAACGTGAGTTTGCCGTCAGGCGCTTGCCGTCGCGGTTGATATAGTACGAGGCGCCTCGCGAGGGGAACACGCGTGCCACCGGTACCATAGGGGTGACCTGCACCAGTATCTTGTTGTCGGGCATACGTTCCACCGTGGCGTGCTCGATGTTGGGCACGGCGTTGAGCCGTTCCTCTATCTCGCGTATGTTCACCTTCGAGGCGGGAGCTTCGGGGGGGTAGAGGCCCCACTCCTTCATCAGGCGTGTGATCTCGCCTGCGGTGACGAAACCTTTCTGCCCCGGGGCGTCGTTGACGCTTATGAGGTAGCCGGTACACGGCGCCGACGCCGACATCTCCGACGAGATTATCAGCGCGAAACCGAGGTAGACGATGAGTATCACCGCCAGCAGGCAACGTATGACTGAGGTTTTTTCCATATCTTAGGCGAGAGGCAAGAGGCAAGAGGCAAGAGGCAAGAGGCAAGAGGCGAGAGGCAAGAGGCAAGAGG
>URZG01000121.1 GCA_900552325.1 uncultured Porphyromonadaceae bacterium
TTCAAAATCGATCCCTGACATTTCTCCGGCAACACGGGTTGCCTCCTGATAGAACAGGGGCAGCGCCTCCTCCTCGTTGTAACAAGGAATGACAATTGCGATTACGGGAAGTGACATACTAAAAATCTATTAATAGTTACGAGCAAAGATTACGCGCTGTGCCGAGGGCTTTCCGGTAACCATGCACACACCTGGAGTCTTGTCGCCTTCCAAGGGTATGCAACGTATCGTAGCCTTTGCTTCGGCCTTGATTTTCTCCTCGGTTTCAACCGTACCGTCCCAGTGAGCGAGAATAAATCCGCCCTTCTCGATCTCCTTCTTGAACTCTTCGTAAGTGTCGACCTCGCGAGTCATCTCCTCACGATGCTTGAGAGCCTTTTGGTAAATGTTGGTCTGTATCTCCTCAAGCAATGCCTGCACGCGGGCTGCTATGCCTTCCAGCGGCTCAACCTGCTTCTCGAGGGTGTCGCGACGCATCACCTCAACAGTTCCGTTCTCAATGTCACGCGCACCTATTGCAAGACGCACGGGAACACCCTTGAGCTCATAGTCCGCGAACTTGAATCCGGGACGACGGTTATCGGCATCGTCGTATTTCACACGGATTCCGAGAGCCTTGAGTTCCTCTATGATGGGCTGTACCTTTTCGGTAATAGCCTGAAGCTGCTCATCGTTCTTGAAGATAGGCACGATCACCACATGTATCGGAGCGATGTGAGGAGGTAGCACAAGGCCGTTATCATCGGAATGGCACATGATCATGGCGCCCATCAGACGAGTGGAAACGCCCCACGAAGTAGCCCATACATATTCAGGCTGATTATCCTTGTTGACGAAAGTCACATCAAATGCCTTGGCGAAATTCTGGCCGAGGAAGTGGCTTGTACCGGACTGAAGCGCCTTGCCGTCCTGCATCATGGCCTCGATGGTATAAGTGTCGATAGCACCGGCGAAACGCTCGTTGGCGCTCTTTACGCCGCGTACCACCGGAACGCCGAGATATTTTTCAGCGAAAGTAGCATATACCTCCAGCATCTCCCGGGCTTTGGCCTCTGCCTCCTCGCGGGTTGCATGGGCGGTGTGTCCTTCCTGCCAGAGGAATTCGGAGGTACGGAGGAACATACGTGTGCGCATCTCCCAGCGCATCACATTGGCCCACTGGTTGCAGAGAATAGGAAGATCGCGATAGGAGGTTATCCAGTTGCGGTAGGTATTCCAGATAATGGTTTCCGAAGTCGGGCGGATTATGAGTTCCTCCTCAAGCCGTGCCTCGGGATCGACGACAACGCCATTGCCGGCAGGATCGTTTTTAAGACGGTAGTGGGTAACTACGGCACATTCTTTTGCAAAGCCTTCCACGTGCTCGGCTTCCTTGCAAAGAAAAGATTTGGGAATAAGAAGCGGGAAATAAGCGTTCTGCACACCGGTTTCCTTGAACATGCCGTCAAGAGTCTGCTGCATGCGTTCCCAGATGGCATAGCCGTAAGGTTTGATGATCATGCAGCCGCGCACAGGCGACTGCTCGGCCAGGTCGGCCTTGATTACCAGGTCATTGTACCATTGCGAGTAATTGTCAGCTCGCTTTGTAAGGTCTTTCAGTTCTTTTGCCATGGCAAAAAACAATGATTTATCGTATTGGTTTTTCGTTAATATCTGAGGATTATTTGGCCCCCTTGGCGTCATTGATGAGCACCGGACCGGGCACGATAAAAATCTCTACCCTTCGGTTAGCCGCACGTCCGGCCAATGATGTATTCGGTTTCAACGGCTCTGCCGGCCCGAGCGGATACCCCATCAGACTCTCGGTCTGCGTGGCATGGGTATCGAAATAGTCATAAAGGGCGAGTACACGTTTTTCTGTCAGGGAATACAGGTAGGGTTCCGAGCCCGTATCATCGGAATGAACGGCAAGAATCACCTTGAATTTATCCGGCACACGCAAGTATGGCAGGAAATGCTTGAGCTCGTCGGCTGCCGAACGGGTCAGTACCGTATCGTTCGGAAGAAAGAGCTTTCCGCAAGGCACAGTCGCCACAACGATCTCACCCTTCCTCATCGTCTCCACCGTGTAACCGAGTTTCTGCAACGCTTTCGCCTCTCGAAGCATATATTCTTTTATGAAGGCTTTCTGCTTCTGAGGCACTTGCGGGATCATAAGCGTCTCCTCCAACGTGAGATCGGCGAGTTCTTCCTGAATCCGGTCATCTCCGGCAGTAACATTCTGCGCGCCGATGTTTGGCGCAAAGAAGGACATTACAGCGAAAAACGCCGTTGCCGCCGCCATTATTCTAAATCTGTTGCCTCCGTTCATAAAAATTACGGTGTAGATTGTCAGTCAAGAAGAGAATCCTCATATTCAATCTCGGCGGCCACGATAAGGGGCACATCCTCTGGGAGTACTTTGGCTTCCTTATCCTTACGTAGCATACGACATACGTAGTCCACCAGCTCCGGCTCGATATCATCATCGTCGTCATCATCATCTTCCAGGTCTACGTCGAGCATGCCGTTCTCCTCATAGAAATCCCAGATCATATCGACAACGTTGAGAATCTCGTCGGAATCATATTCAGGGCGACCTGCGGCTGCGAGTCTCTCCTTTATATAGTCTACTACCTTATTTTCATCAAATTCCATAATACAGCTGTTATGTTTGAGATTTTGTCAGGCCGGTTCAGTCAAGCAGACCATCCGGGAGCGACAAAGTGACCAGTTTCTTCTCCGGATTCACTCCGGCTATGAATTCTCCGGCGGCAGGCACCAGAACCTCTTCGCCCGAATCCGTTTCTATTATAAACAAAAAGTTTGCCGTGGATGATTCGAGCGACACGATTTTTCCGGATAAACGGCCGTCATCGGTTCTGACCCGAAATCCCACAAGATCGTCCACGTAGAAGCCTTCGCTGAAATCGGGCTCATTTTCATTCCCTAAATCATCCGTCGTGAGATATACCGTTTTGCCAGTCAGGAGTGCGGCATCTTTCTCCGACTCAACTCCCTCCAGCGTTATCAGATCGCTCTCGGAACTTTTAGGGCGTGAATTCGTGACAAAGAACGGCACCGTCAGGCTGTCCATCATCAGAAAGATACAGCGCACGTCATCCCATTCGGGAATGTCGCGGCTGAAAGTTATCACCATCTCGCCATTGACTCCATGTGTCTTTGCGATGCGACCGACGGCTATCAGATCTTCTTCTCTGATCATATTCCGGAATCAACGGCGTTTTTTCTTTTTCGACTTCGAAGCGGCCACAGGCGCCGCCTTAAACTCATGCAGATGTATCTCAGCAGGATTCAGCCTTATCTCGCCTCTTGTCATATCGGCAAGATCCTTGAAAATACGTGCGTCTTCCACCCCGTCGGGGTTTACTGCGAGCATCTGTTTTTTCATCTGGTTGGCTATAAGCAGCGTAACCTCGTCACGCTCGGGCCCCTCCGGCATCTCACGCACCTTTTCCACCATCTGCTGCACTATTTTGCCATAGTGGCGCATACGCATGGGCTTCTGGGTATATTCCACCCTTTCAGGCTGAGTGGCAAGCTGATCGCGGGCGATGACATCACACGGGAAATCCACGTCAAGGCGGAAATCCGACATTATCATCAGATGATCCCACAGTTTATGGCTGTTGTCGGCCGAGCGCAACTCGGGGAAAAGGTTGGCCATTACTCCGACTATCGCCTGGGCGCAACGTGTACGTTCCCCACGGTCCTCGATCGAGAGGCAATGGTCTACCATCTTCTGGATGTTGCGGCCATATTCCGGCAGCACAAGGCGACGTTGCTGTGTATTATAAGTCAACATTAGTTTCTTGCATATGAAATATCTCACAAATTTACGCTAAATTTCCCAATTTGCAAAATCGGAGTCAAACAATCATACGCCGCCGCCACGGCTCAGCCTATCCAAACAACACCGCTACGAAGAATAAACGTCTCCGATATTTGCCGTTTCCAACGAAAAAACGTAGATTTGCAGTCCGAACCAATCATACGTCTCAATCATGTATTTCAAATCCGCAGCCATACTTCTTGCGATGGCCTCCTTTCTCCCCGCCGCCCTCTCAGCTGCAGAGAATCCACCTTCTCCAAAGAAAAACACATCAAATGTGCCTCCGGTGGTTCACAGCCAGGTCGGTGACAGTTCGGCCGGAGTGGAAGGGAGCCTCCGACTGATCAATATCGGGAAACGCCAGCAATATTCGGCGGCTCAGAAATCCTCGTACGATACTGATATTTTCTCCCCGAAATCGGCAACTTTCTCACACGACGGGACATTGTTCTATATCAATTCCCTCGAAGGGTGCCGCACGGTGGTCTATGACTCCAGCACCCTGAAAAAGAAATATGTAATAGAATACTCCTTCCCGTCAGGCACAGGTGATTTATGGGGGACTCCCTCCGGATATTATAATTTCACGCATTATAAAGACGGAGCCTCGCGGGCATTTCAGGGGAAGCCGGTGGAAAGCACCTGGAGCCACGGCGGCCGTTATCTGTGGGTGCCGTTCTACCGCCGCACATTCGATCTAAATGCTCAGGATCCGTCGGCAGTCGCTGTCATTGATACGCGCTCTCACTCAATAGTGAGAGTTCTCGAAACCGGGCCTCTTCCTAAAATGATAGCCACTTCGCCCGACGGCAACCGTATCGCCGTGACACACTGGGGCGACAATACTGTCGGATTCATAGATATATCCTCCTCTGAACCGGCCCAATGGCATCATCTGCCACCGGTAACAGTAGGCAACAGACTGCAACTTAATTTCCCTCTGGATAAAGCTGTGAATCGCGACTCCAATTCAGGTTACCTGCTGCGCGGCACCGTGTTCACCCCCGACTCGCGCTATCTGCTTGTTTCGGCGATGGGAGGCCCCCTCTCCGTTATAGATGTAGAAAACGGGAAGTTCATCGGAATGGTACATAAAATATACGGAGTACGCCACCTCGCAATAAACGACGGCAAGGTATACGGTTCATGCAACACAGCCGGATCCGTCATCAAGTTCCCGCTCGACAGTCTGATCTCCGGTGTGGAGCACGCCCGCGCTGCCGGCTCAAAAGACATACATCTCAACGGAAAGATTGAGACTTGTAAGGTCGGCGGAGGAGCTCGCACTCTTGAAGTCTCACCCGACGGCAAATATCTTTTTGTAGCTTGCAACTCGGGCAACGCAGTATATGCGGTAGATGCCGCCACGATGAAAGTCGCCGACAATATCCGGTGTGATTCCTATCCGGTGGGCCTGGCCCTTTCGGGCGATGGCCGAAAGCTTATCGTAACCTCGCAAGGACGTAAGGGATTCGGGGGAAATGCCGTGAATATATACATGGTGCGTCGTCCCGATCTTCCGTTCGAACCAACGCAAAAACTCACTGTAGAGCCGGATACAATCGGCAGTGAAAATCTCTTAGAAGGAACCGATGAGAAAACCTCGACGCCTGAAAAAGAGGACAACGGCCTCGGCGAAGATACCATCATAGCCCTGGTTGCAGCCGGAGCGGGATTGCTTGCCGGAGGAGCCCTGCTTCTGTTTTATCCCAGAAAAAAAGACAACGACAAGTTCTGAAAAATGAATTCTGATGCCGACAAGGCGATTCTTTCGCAACTTTTTAAAGATAAATTCAATATACTCCCTGCAGAAATCACACCGCTGGCGGCCGGAGGATCCAGCCGGCGGTATTATCTGCTGACCGCCGCCGACCCGGAAATGGAAGCCGTCGGGACATGCGGCGATGACCGGGAGGAGAACCGCACATTCATATATCTTGCCCGGCATTTCCGTGACCAAGGCGTGGCGGTGCCTGAGATTTTTTGCGTGGCTCCCGATTTTTCGGCATATCTCCAAAGTCATATTCCAGGAAATTCACTTCTTGAATGTTTACAGCGCAGCGACAATCCGCGCCAGCTGACCGACATGGCGATGCAGCTGCTGTGCGATTTCCACTACAAAGGTAGCCGCAGCCTCGATTTCACAAAATGTTATCCCGAAGAGTCGCTGGACGCCAATTTGGTGAACTGGGATCTGAACTATTTCAAATATTCTTTTCTGAAACTTACCGGCATCGTATTCAATGAGCGCGGCCTTCAGGAAGACTTCGACAGACTGACGCAGAAACTTCTCGCCGACACCGGGCGCCGGACAACTTTCATGTACCGGGATTTCCAGAGCCGTAACATTATAGTTGATCCTTCCAACGGCAAATTATACGGTATAGATTTTCAGGGTGGACGCCGCGGTGCAGCCCAATACGATCTGGCTTCATTCCTGTGGCAGGCAAAAGCACGGTTCTCCGAGGTGATGAAACAGGAAGGAATCGACAGCTATTGCCATTATGCCGCCATTGCCTCCCCTAAGTTTGACAGACTCTCATTTTTGTCAGCACTCCCATATTTCGTCCTTTTCCGGGAATTACAGACGTTAGGCGCCTACGGATTCCGAGGATTGATTGAACGCAAACCTCACTTCATAGAGTCGTTGCCGCTGGGAATAAAGAATTTGAAACACCTCTTTGCCGAGGAGTTCCCTACCCTTGCCGACGAGTTTCCGCATCTTGCGGCGATCGCAGCTTCGCTGATCTTACCGGAAAATACTTCTCCAGCCGCCGACGAAAGTCTTACAGTCAACGTACAAAGTTTCTCATATCGCAAAGGCTACCCGACGGATCCATCGGGCAACGGTGGCGGTTTCATATTCGACTGCCGCGCCGTACACAATCCCGGAAGATACGACCGTTACAAGCCTCTCACCGGAATGGACCGGCCCGTAATAGAATTTCTTGAGAACGACGGTGAAATTTTCCCGTTCCTGCATAATGCATACCA
>URZG01000122.1 GCA_900552325.1 uncultured Porphyromonadaceae bacterium
GGAGAGCTTCCCTTTGCCGTCGGGCTTGAGAAGCAGGGGCAGATGCACGAAGCGCGGCATGGTGTCGCCCCAGCCGAAAGCCTCGTAGAGAAGCACGTGCAGCGGTGCGGAGGGGAGCCACTCCTCGCCGCGGATGACGTGGGTGACTTCCATCAGGTGGTCGTCGACGATATTGGCCAGGTGGTAGGTGGGGAGATCGTCGGCGCTTTTGTAGAGGACCTTGTCATCGAGGATGGAGGAGTTGATGGTAACCTCGCCGCGGATAAGGTCGTTCACCTTCACGTCGCGTCCCGGCTCTATGAGGAAGCGCACCACGTATGGATGCCCTTCCGCGATGAGCTTCTCTACCTCTTCTGCGGGCATACTCAGGGAGTTGCGCATCTTCAGGCGGGTTGAGGCGTCGTACTGGAAATTCTTGTGTTCGTTGCGGGCGGCCTCGAGTTCGGCGGGGGTGTCGAACGCAATGTAGGCTTTGCCGGCATCGATGAGCTGCTTGACGTAGCGACGGTAGATGTCGCGGCGCTCGCTCTGTCGGTAAGGTCCGAAATCGCCACCTTCACGCACGCCTTCATCGAATTTGATTCCGATCCAAGCGAGGGCCTCGTTGATGTAGTCCTCGGCTCCGGGCACGAAGCGGTTGGAGTCGGTATCCTCTATGCGGAGGATCAGGTCACCCCCCATCTGGCGGGCGAACAGATAGTTGTAAAGGGCTGTGCGGACACCGCCGATATGCAACGGGCCGGTGGGAGAAGGAGCAAAACGTACTCTTACTTTTCTTTCCATAAACGGGGTAGAAATAAATTTTCGGCAAAATTACAAAAAATCTGCGAAATATTGAGGCTCTTGTTAGTCACTTAATAATTTGCAAGGGGCATCGGGGGTAACCCGGGGGCGCGACTCGTGACTGGCGCTTTTACGGTCAAGAACCCTTTTGCCCACGCAGTTCCAGGAAAGGAACGCGAGGCACACGGTTGCGCCTATGGCTGTCAGAAGGGCCGGATAAGCCCCTGCGGAGGCTACGAAGCCGGAATATACAAGGAGTTGTATCACTGGCCAGTGGAAGAGGTATATGTCATACGACACCGCATCGTGTCGGGCCAGGAACCATCCCCAGCGGCCGGTGAGGCAGCAGATTATAACCATCGAGCCTGTGACTAACGGGCTCAGCGCCACATCATAGCAGGTTTCCAGCACGGGAATATATTCCAGAAAGGAGAAATAGTCCGCTCCCAGAAACAGGATGTTGAATACAAGTATGTACCGGCGGTATTTAAGGAAAAGAGGGAGCTCGAGATTTATCAGCGCGCCGAGGAAAAACAGCATGAAAACGTTGAACTGTTTCCCGATGACATCCATGCTTCCGCCGTTCATACGGGTACATATTACATAGAGTACGGCGCAGACCGCCACGGTTACGGCGAGAGTGTTGCGGCAGAACCGCCGGCTGCGGCTTATGGCTTTGTAGACCAGCGGCACGCTGAGGTAGCAGAGCACTTCCCCTTTCATGGTCCACAGTGCTCCGTTGACGCTGGCGGTGATATTTGGCGCGCTGTCGAACACTCCGGGAAGATCGGGATGTAGAAAGTTGAGGAAACAGAGGTTGGCCCCAACATATTTCCAGAATCCCGGGTCAAGGAAATAAGCGGATAGGGGGAGTGTGCTGATCAGCGACAGCCCTATGGCGGCCACGATCACTATGAGGAAGTAGGGAGGGAAAATTCTGCGTGCGCGGCGCGATAGAAACCGCTTAGGATCAGGACGCTTTTCGTAGGAAGGGAACATCAGAAAGCCGCTCAAAGCGAAGAAACTTCCGGCTCCGCCGAAAATCCTCGGGAGCTGGAAGATGTCGGCATTGGCGATCAAGCTGAAATGGCTCGTCAGAATACATAATGCCAGATAATATCTGACAAGATTCATGTTGTTCTGACGGGATATGGAATGAAACATAAGATTTCTGCCTGGAGTGGTGTCTGTTATTTCCCGGCAAAATTACGGAAAATCCGTCAAAGAAGAGTGTTAAAAAATAGAGGGTGTATCAAAATTGCCTTTAACCGCTTAACTGTAGGGACGCTCCGTGGAGCATCCGGAACAAGATCTGAATCCAGTATTTTATGCGGACGCTCCATGTAGCGTCCCTACAGTTTGATATCGATTAAAGATTTTGATACCCCCCCACGGGAATCTTACATTTTACTTTACTTACAGTTCCTTATCTTATGAATTTTACTGTTGCAGTTTTTTCTCCCGAATATACGGTGACAAGATATAAGCCATGCGCCAGACAGGCCAGATCCACCGTAGTCGCCGTGCCGTATGCCACCCGGGCTCCGGAAAGGTCGGTGACATGATAATGGCAAAGATTGCCGAAGTGCACTTCGGAACCGTGGAAAGTGACGGTACTGTCGGGGCGAGTCGTTTCCCCCGGTGGATCTATATTAAACACCCCCGGGACTGTTTTGGCAGTACCGGGGGTATTGGTATATCATGGTCGGTATCAGTCAGTGAGAACTACTTCTATGCCTGATATCCACATCCCTTGCTCGGGGTGTATCTGCTTGCCGTCAAGATAATACTCAAGATTCCAGTCAGGGTCGTCACCTTTCCACCTGGCTTTTGACACTACTCTGAAAGAAATGTCGCGACCGACTGACGGGAAATGGAATACAACTGTATGATCGAAGTTATCGAATCCATTGAATTCACCGAAACATAGCAGCTTGTGTTTATCAGAATCCGAAGGGTTATAATATTCGGGATCCTGGATGAAGAGGCCGTGGAATCGAGCGGGCAGATATCTGGACTTTGCGGTCTGAGCTTCGGCGCCGGGAGCTTCGTCGTAAATTGAAACAAGCGGATACTCCTTGCCGTCGAATGTGGCGGTAAGGCCGGAGTCGAGGATATTGCCGGGAGTGTCGGCGGCAAGCAGGTCGTTACCTTCGGCATCGACGATATTCAGCCGGATGCATACTGGGCTGAAATCCCATATTATCGGGTCATCATCGTTGCTACATGAGGTAAACGCCAGCCCGAGGACGGCAATTATCAGTGCAGGGAGTATTCTGCGTAATGTTCTCACGTGATTATATTTTACGATTCCGAAAGATTACTGTTTGTGGAGAACGTCAGCGGCGCGGGGGAAGTCCTGATAGAGGTAGAGGATGTTGCCCTCGATGCGGTAGCTGGGGGTCTCGGTCACGCTCTCGAAGTAGGGAGATGCGGCGTAGTTGATGGTCATCTGGGGCAGGTCGTTCTTCACGGCACCGGCAGGTGTGGTGTCGGAGGTTGTGTAGGTGAAAGCCGAAGTTTTCTCTACGCGGATAGCGGTCACGATATCGTTGCCCTCGTCGTTCTTCTCTGTTTTGTATTCGGTTACCTGGAAAGTATATACACCGGAGCCGTCGGCTTTGAATTCGAGGCTCATGGGGTAGATATGTTCGTCGGCGGTGTCGGTCTGGGGATTTTTGGCAAAGCCGTCGGGTATAAGCTCGAAGTCGCCCTGACCGGTGGTGGCGCCGGAGATGATTTTCCAGGTGCCGTCAAGTGAGGCGTTAACTACCGGTTCGTCATCGTCGCCACAGGATGTGAACGAGAGTGCCGTGAAGATGGCGACTGCCATCATGGCGAGTTTGCGGAATGTCTTCATAAGATAAATTGTGATAGTTTATAATATATTAGCGCTTTATAACGATGAATTGTACATCGTATTTATAGTTCTTTACACTTGGACCAAATTCCATATCAAGGAAATACCCATTGCCGAAACCATTCCACCCCCAATTAAAGTGGTTATAAAGGTAGGAATGGTAATCAGTGTGAATTGTCTTCCATGTCCCGTTTTCACCTTCTTTTTGTTGGTATCGTTCTTTTATATTATAATACTTATACCCATCACATGCCCACATGTGGCCAGAATATTTATTTTCTTCTACCAGTCGATTGCCTGCAAGAAGAATTATGCCATATGTGAGATATTTTTTTACATCTCCGGCTTCATAAGATAATTTACGAGTAGCTGCAAATCCTAAATCACAGGCAGTTTGATATGTTCCACTTATAGGAGTAGCTGAAGAAGCACTGCCATCGTCATTGTAGCCATATGAAGTGCCAGAGCGATGTCCGAGTTCTCTTAGTAGTTTTCCGTATGTTTCATGTGTTGGATATGATTCATTGTCACATGAATCATTAAAACTAAACGAGAGATCGTTTTGATGAGCTAAAATTTTCTCCCAATTTAGAGAGATTGGCCCATGATTAGGGTGGATGTATGTAGGTGCTATGTAACTTGGATGTTTAAAATAAGCTATTGCCATAGCAAGAGCGACATTTGAGCAACCAGCTACTTTGTTGGGGCAAAATTGTCCGGCTACATTTCCTTGTCCCCAATTCATTTTTAATCTTGGTGCTACTTCGGATTTAGATACAGTATCTCGAAGCGTTCTCTCAAAAATTGCCGGTTTAGGAGGTTCGATAGGAATATCAATAGAAGACTTTATTTCTAAATCCCAATTTGCAGGATTTTGAATACTCTCTATGTACATAGAAAGCCCAGGGTTTGTAGTCTTTTCTTGTGGATAATAGTGTCCATTCTCAGATATTGCGATAAGCTCAGGCATGGATTTATAATTGGAAACAATAGCAAATCCATTATCCCCTTCAAAGTTGACTACAGAGAGAAGGGGATAATCGATAGACCTACTGTAGCTTTGTGGTAACGAGAATATTGACTCGATAATATAGTCATCCTTGGAACGACTTTTATTGCCATTCTCTAAAGATGATAACATTTGAGTCGCATCAAGTGCGATTTGAGAAATTTCTTCTTCATCCCTAATTAAAGGTGAAATGCCAAGTGAGTTGTGATCTTGTACAATTTCAGGAGCATCGTAATGAGAACAACCCAATAAAAATAATCCTATTAAGGAAGAAAGAAAGATTTTAATAGGGGAAATATGATTCATAAAAATCAAGTTTTTAATTATTTTGCAAAGATACAAAAAAATTAAATTACATTAAAGGATTATTCCCAGGAGGGGATCATTATGGTTACGATACCGGATTTCTGCTCGGTGCCGTTGACGCGGGTGTATCCTTTGTAATAGGGTGCTTCATCTGTCCAGGTGAGCTCTCGGGCAAACTCCACTTTTATCGGCTCCGGATAACCGGGAATGTTGAACACGATGGTCTCCTCGTATTTTCCTTCGCCGTGGAACTGGCCCAGAGCGAGATAGGGCTGCACGGTGGTTTTATCAAGTTCCTGTTTATAGATGGGGTTGGCATCCGATTTGCTGAGGTAGAGGCCATAGAACACCGCTGGTATCGGCTGGCCGCTTATGAGATCGGCATCGGTGTAGCGAGAGAATGGCTCGCCGCCGGGGAGATAGGTGCGGTCATCGTCGACAAACGGATCCACGATGCGGAATTTGTATGTTTTGTTGCGTATGGTAGCGGTCATCTCTTTGTCCAGCAGGTTCTGGGGATGCTGGGGCGAGAGGCGCGAGCGGCCCTGTTCGTCGCGTATATCGAGCATTATGGAGTAGGGGGTGAAGACATATTTTTTGCCGTCGCCGTTGCTGCCGCGGTAGGGCTCGTCATCCTCGCAGGAACAGAGGGGGAGAAAAGCGGCGATACATATCAGTAGAGAGAGTATCTTTCTTGAAATCATAGGTATAAGTGAAATGTTGGTTTTTGAGAGAATGGGAGATTGGATGCTTTTGGCTGCATCGGTTTGCAAAGATAGGCTTTTATTTTCAGATTTTACGAAAAAGTGGCTGCTTTTTAACAATTTTGATGCGGGAATCCGAATTCGTTGTGCATGGCGTCGAAACGTGCGAGCGCCTCTTCTCCGAAGCGCGCCATTGCGGCACGGACCTCGTCGAGGCTTTTTTCGGCAGCCGCACCGGATTTTGAAAAGAATTTGTCGGCGTAGCAGATAAGGCGCTCGAGCGTCGTTTCCGGCAGGTAGCTGCGTCCGGCGGGGAACCCGAGGCGCCGTGCATCGGCTTCGGTGAGGCCGGAGCCGGTGTGCCGTTCGGCCACACGGGCGAATTTTTCGTCGACCCCCTCTTTTCTGAGCAGGTCGGCGCCAAGTGGCCCGTGGAGTATGTAGGGCGCCTCTCCGCGACATTCGATGGAGGGGGCGTGGCAAAGGAAGATGCCTATGTCGTGAAGCATCGCGGCGGTATAGGCTTCGTCGGGTGCGACTGTCAGTCCGCGGCGTTCTATGATGCGGCAGGCCAGCTCGGCCACTGCGCGGCAGTGGGTGTTATAAATTACCCCCAGGGGCGTGCCCTGGGGGTAATATTTATCGGTTATCGTCCGGTAATCCATTATTCAGTGCGGGAATGGATATCAGATGTCAAGGATCACGTTCCAGTTGTGGGTATCTTCCACTTCTCCCAGACGTATTCCGTTCAGGGTGTCGTAGAGGCGCTGGGTGACGGGGCCCGGTTTGCCGTCTTTGGCGATGATGTGCTTCTCGCCGGTGTCGAGGTCGTCGATTTCGGCGACGGGTGAAGCCACGGCTGCTGTTCCGCAGGCTGCCGCCTCCTGGATTTCGGCAAGCTCCTCAAGTGGGATGTGGCGTCGTTCAACGGTAATGCCCATGTCCTCGGCAAGCTGCATGAGGCTCTTGTTGGTTATCGAGGGCAGAATCGATTCCGATGCGGGAGTTATATATTTGCCGTCCTTTATCGCGAAGAAGTTGGCGGGGCCACACTCGTCGAGATATTTCTTCTCCTTGGGGTCGAGATA
>URZG01000123.1 GCA_900552325.1 uncultured Porphyromonadaceae bacterium
AAATTGTATTATCATCCAGTATTACCCCCCCATTGCCTATTCGCTGAATAGTTACAGGGTGTGTCAGAATTGCTAAATCTTATTAAATTGTAGGGACGCCATTTTGGGCAATTTTGACACACTCGCTAAACCAATGGCATCCTGTGGGGTCTAAATCCAAAAATGAGACTCATGAAAAAAATATATGCCCTTCTACTGGCAGCGCTCATTCTCGGTTCGCTGCCGGCTTTTGCCGCTTCAGGCTGGACCGTACCTGCCGAGAACATCACCTACGACATAATGTACAAGTGGGGGCTGGTCAACAAAAAGGCCGGCGAAGTGAGCATACGCACTACGCCTGATGCCGGAAACGGAGAGTTCAGTGCCTTCCTCACAGGGCGCACCGCAAAGTGGGCCGACAAATTCTTCATGGTCCGCGACACCCTCAAAGGAAAGATCGCACACGGCACTTTTTTACCATCATATTACGAGAAAATAGCCTCCGAAGGAGGGGACTACGAGCATAACATACTGCGCTACACACGTTCTGGCAACAGTACCACGGCTGACGTGACCGTCGCTAAAAAGCGCAAGAAAGACAAGGAGACGAGCCATGAGAAAAAAACTCTCTCGGCCACCGGAGTAACCATCGACATGCTGTCGTCGTTCTACTACATGCGCAAACTCGACTATGCGCGTATGCGAAAAGGAGATACCACCGCAGTCAACGTTTTTTCGGGAAAGCAGAAGGAGATCCTTAAAATCCACTACGAGGGGATAGAAGAGATCGAGCTCAACGGCAAAAAATACAAATGTTTCCACATCACCTTCACCTTCACATCCAAAAACGGCAAAAAGACCTCCGACAACATGGATGCCTGGATCTCAATGACTCCAGGTAAAATTCCCCTGATGCTCGAAGGCAAACTTCCCGTAGGCAAAGTACGCGCCCTCTATTCGGGCACTATACACTGATCGGGACAGTCCGGCGATACTTCCGCTCCAAAAATTAATTAAGTTTAATTAATTTGAAGACATAATAATTTGCAGTAATTTTGCACTGACAAAAAAAAATAAACGTCTGATTATTTGATGATTGTATGATTTAGAATTATGTTTTACAGTATATTTTTAACCTCAGCCATCACATAACCTCGCTTACTTACATTATCTTAACTTTCAATTAATACCTTAATTATTTACGATGAAAAAGCTTCTACTTACGGTGGTGGCTGCCTTCGCGGCATTAGCTACCTCCTGGGCTGCCAACCCTACCCTTTATCTGCGAGGGATATTACAGGAACAAACTGGCCCGCAACATCGGCCTATAAATTCACTGAAGACAACGGGGTCTATACCCTGAGTATCTCCAAACTTTCAGGTGCTTTCAAGATCGCCGACGCCAACTGGACGAACGCCTACACCTATTCCACCAACCTCACAGATATGGTTCTGGGGCAGGAATACTCCGTGGTCTCAAACTACACGAGCAACATGAAGATGGCCGAAGCCGCATCGGATGTGACCATCACGTTCAACCTCAACACCATGAAGATGAAGGTTGAAGGCAATACGGCCTCGACGGAGATCACATACGCGCTCCACGGACAGCTCACCGGAGCCAACTGGGCCACCACGGTGATGACCAAAGATCCGTCAGCGACTCCCGAAACCTGGACATACACCTGCACACCGGCAGTACCCGTAGGCCAGACTCTGGTCACACGCCAGGAAGACGGCAACATGAGCCTGGCCAAAGCCGCCAAGAACGTGACCGTGACCCTCGACACCAACACCTCCAAGATCAAGATCGAAGGCGAGGAGGACGTCGAGATTGTAACTTACGTTATCAACAGCTCGCTCACCGAAGAGACATGGAGCATCGCCGACATGACCGAAGGCGCCGACGGCGAATGGACTTACACCGTGACTCCCGTCATCGCCGAAGGCGAGATGCTCGTGCAGAAGATGGTCAACGGCACCGCCAAAGAATACTACAAGGCCGCCGCAACCGACCTTCTTTAAGCAGGTAAGTCCGTGACACTCTCCACCTCCGGCACCGCCAACCTCAAGTACAAACTCAGCCTTGAGACAGAATACACCTTCACTTTCGCTCCCGAAACCGGCTAACTGTCGGTAAGCGAAGGTCTCTCGGCTATCGCAAATGTAAATGCCGACGCTGCCAAGGCTCCCGTGTACTACAATCTCCAGGGTGTACGCGTCGAAACTCCCGCAGCCGGTCTCTACATCGTGGTCCGCGGCGACAAAGTTGCCAAGGAATATGTGAAATAACCATCAGCTTCCATACATGAAAAATCAGCCGGCCCAGACGGACCGGCTGATTTTTTGTAGCATTAATAAAGAGTCATTTGATAACGGCAAGGCCCCCCTGAGAGGTTTCCTTATATAGAGAGGGGATATCGTGACCGGTCTGCTTCATCACCTCCACGATGCGGTCGAAATCTACGGAGTGACGTCCGTCGGAAAACGCGGCATAAAGATTGGCGTCGAGGGCACGGGCCGCCGCATAGGCATTGCGCTCGATGCATGGAATCTGCACCAGACCGCAGACCGGGTCGCATGTCAGCCCGAGGTGGTGCTCCAGCCCCATCTCTGCCGAATATTCGATCTGCGCCGGAGTGCCGCCGAAAAGTTGCGACGCCGCCGCCGCTGCCATGGCGCAGGCCACGCCTACCTCGCCCTGGCATCCCACTTCGGCACCCGACACCGAGGCATTGTATTTCACCACGTTACCGAAAAGTCCTGCTGTGGCAAGAGCGCGGAGAATACGTTTTTCGGAGAATCCCTTGGATGTATGGAGATGATAGAGTACAGCCGGAACTATGCCGCAGGAACCGCAGGTGGGCGCGGTGACGATCTCGCCGCCGGAGGCGTTCTCCTCGCTGACGGCAAGGGCGTAGGCATACACCAGCCCGCGCGATTTGAGCGACTGGCTGTAACCGGCAGCGTGCACATAGTAGCTTACCGCCTTGCGACGCACGCCGAGACCTCCGGGCAGCACCCCCTCAGCCTCGATGCCGCGTTCCACCGCCGCTTTCATCACACTCCATACCTCGGCGAGATAATCCCAGATTTCAGGGCCTTCCGTCTCCTCCACATACTCCCAGTAGGTCTTGCCGGTACGCTCGCACCACTTCTGTATATCCTTGATCTTGTTCATGGAGTAGATGGACTTCGCGGGAGTACGCGGCTCCCCGTCAAGCACGATGTCGCCGCCGCCGATCGAATAATAAGTGCGCTCGAGCGGTTCCCTGCCACCCTCGAAAACCGCCTTGAAGGTCATGGCATTGGTGTGGAAAGGGAGAACGGTCTCGGGCTTCCACTCTATCTCAGTAGGGAAAAGCGGCTGAAGCTCGTCGAGGATAGCCTTGTCGGTAAGGTGTCCTTTGCCTGTGGCGGCAAGGGAACCGAACAGGGTAACGGTGCACGACGAGGCCCCTCCGGCTTCGCGGGCGAAAGCTTTAGCGGCCTTGCGCGGCCCCATAGTGTGCGAAGATGACGGGCCCTGCCCTATCTTGTATAATTGTCGTATAGATTCCATAAATTCAATTAAGTCAGCGGCCTATGCAATGGTAAATGATGCCCTGGGCCGCCAGATCGTCGGCATCGTAGATATTGCGCCCGTCGATTACAAGAGGCAAGCGCATAGATCGCGTGACCACGCCCCACGACGGAAGACGGAACTGTTTCCATTCCGTCATCAGAAGAAGCGCGTCCGCGTCAAGTACAGCGTCGTACATGTCGGTGGCATATTCCACCTTGTCGCCAAGACGCCGGCGGCACTCGGCCATCGCCACGGGGTCGAAAACTTTTACGACGCACCCCGCCTCGAGCAGACGGCCGATAGTCACCAGCGAGGCAGCCTCGCGCATGTCGTCGGTCTCCGGCTTGAAGGAAAGTCCCCACACGGCGATACGCTTGCCGCGCAGTTTCTCTTCGCCGCCGCACTCCCGGGCAAGTTTGTGGTACACCACCGACTTCTGGCGCTCGTTGACCTCTTCCACCGCTTCAAGAACCCGCATGGCATAGCCGTGCGAACGGGCGGTGCTTATAAGGGCCTTTACATCCTTCGGGAAACATGAGCCGCCGTAACCGCAGCCGGGATAGAGGAATTTGGAACCGATTCGCGAATCAGCGCCGATCCCTTTGCGCACCATGTTGACGTCGGCCCCCACCAGCTCGCACAGATTGGCGATATCGTTCATGAAGGATATACGGGTGGCCAGCATGGAGTTGGCGGCATATTTGATCATTTCGGCCGAAGGTATGTCGGTGAAAATCACACGGAAATTATTCAGCAGGAAAGGACGGTACAGACGGCTCATAGTCTTGCGCGCCTGCTCGGTCTCCACGCCCACCACAACCCTGTCGGGGCTCATGAAATCCTTGATGGCCGCCCCCTCTTTGAGGAACTCGGGGTTGGAGGCCACGTCGAACGGCACATCAGCGCCACGGGCGGCAAGCTCGGCCATGACAGCCTCACGCACCTTCTCCGATGTACCCACCGGCACGGTGGATTTGGTGACAAGAAGAGTGTAGCGACGCACCGAACGTCCGAACTCCCGGGCGACTTCAAGCACATACCGGAGGTCGGCCGAGCCGTCCTCGTCGGGAGGAGTGCCTACGGCGATAAACACCACCTCCACACTGTCAATAACTTCGGTGAGCGAGGTGGCGAACGAGAGCCTTCCCTCCCGGCAGTTGCGCCTTACAATCTCGTCGAGTCCCGGTTCATAGATCGGTACTTGGCCGCTACGCAGACGCTCGATCTTTTCATTATCTATGTCGACGCAGGTAACATTTACGCCCATCTCGGCAAAGCAGGCTCCTGAAACAAGACCTACATATCCCGTACCCACTACTGCTATATTCATAACTATCTGTAAAGTAATTTGACAAGGCAAATTTACCTATAAACGGCCATTTTACCAAATCCTTGTATGAGACCGAAACTTTTTGGCATTTAAATTTGTTTGAAAAAAAGTAAATGTGTAACTTTGTGCCATCAAAAAGGAAGAAACATCTCGGTTTCTGAGATGTCAGGAGGCGGCTTCGCCGCCACTATCGGCGATATGCCCTCCGCTATTCCGACGGTACACATCCGTTCCTCAGGCACATCACATTTCCCCGTCCATCACTGACACCCCTCCATCAAAGACCACGGTTTGTCTCTCCACGACACCACGCTCTTTCCAAAACGCGTTATGCCCAGTGATGATGTCTGACCGGACCGACGCCATATTAATCCCGTGTAATAACTTTTCCACAACAGTTTTATATCCGTAGCCATTGTGCACGGAATCATATACGCGTGCCGGATCACCTTATCCATAACGGTACTTTAACGTGATTGCGGCCTTTTCCAGATGAATAACCTCCAGCTACTATATGTACAATATTTCGGAATTGGAAGAAATGGCCGATGAGCAGCTCAAAGCCGTCGCCGAGGGGATGGGACTGAAAAAAGTCGATCCCGCCAAAAAAGAAGAGCTCATTTACCGCATACTCGACCAGCAGGCCGTGGATCTCGCCACAGCCGCACCAAACGAGGAGAAAAAACGCCGCGGACGCCGTGCGGCCAATGCCGACAACGCCGACGCTCAGCCGAAGAAACGCGGCCGCAAACCAAAGACGCAACAGCCGGCTGAAGAGGAGGCACAGCCCGTCACCGTGGATGCCGCCGCCGAGGAACAGCCCAAAAAGCGCGGACGCAAACCTAAAAATACAGATGATGCGCTTCCGGCCCCTGCCGAAACACCGGCCGACAATGCCGACCAGCAGGCTCAGCCGAAGAAACGCGGCCGCAAACCAAAGGCCGAGCAGGAGGAGCCGCTTCAGGAAAACCTTTTTGAATCCCCTGCCGAGAATACCGGCAATATGCTTCCCGGTATTTCCGGCCCTGAGAATACTCCGACCGCATCGGAGGTTGCCCCTTCCGCTGACACCGCTGCTCAGGAAACCACTCAGCCGCAACATAAGGACGGCACATTCATTCGTCCACAGAACAACCCCGCAAACGGGCAGCCAGCTCAATCCACAGTCAAGGGACAGAGGGTTTTCGGCCGAAATGTCGATGAGTCATTCGGTTCATTCTTCCCCCGCATGGGAGGCAAAAGCTTCACCCCCCGTTCTCCCCAGGAACGCGAACGGGCCGCAGCCCAGGCTGCCGCAGCACCGGTGATACTGCATGAACCGGGCGCTCCGAAATCGATCATCGAACCACGCAGCAAGAAAAACAAAAAGAAGGCCGACCGCCAGCAGCTGAAACAACAGCCACTCTTTGCCTCCCCAACCTCTTTCAATTTCGACGGTTTCCTGGAGGCTTCCGGTGTGCTCGAAGTGCAGAAAGACGGTTACGGCTTCCTCCGCTCCAGCGATTTCAACTACCTCCCCTCCCCCGACGACATTTCGGTGACTCCCGCCCAGATCAAGGCGTTCAGCCTCAAGCCCGGCGATGTGGTCGACTGCACCATAGCCCCACCCCGCGAAGGCGAGAAATATTTCCCCCTGACCGATGTGATCCGCGTGAACGGCCGCACCCCCGAATATGTGCGCGACCGTGTGCCTTTCGAGCACCTCACGCCCCTTTTCCCGCAGGAGAAATTCAACCTCACAGGAGGCCCCACCACCAACAACCTCTCCACCCGCGTTGTGGATATGTTCGCCCCGATCGGCAAAGGCCAGCGCGCGCTCATTGTTGCTCCCCCCAAAACCGGTAAGACAATCCTTCT
>URZG01000124.1 GCA_900552325.1 uncultured Porphyromonadaceae bacterium
CTTGCTATAGGATATTTCTTCCCTGTGATCGGTCTCCTGGCCCTTATATGTATGATCGCCCCTGTGGCTTTCGCTGTGCGACGCGGCAGGTGGTGGTGCGGCAACGCATGTCCGCGAGGTAATTTTTACGACAGGGTTCTGTCGAAATACTCGCCTCACCGTCCTATCCCGGCGTTTGTGCGCACATTCGGATTCCGGCTGTTCATGGTGTGTTTCATTTTCGCCATGTTCGGTATACAGATGTATTTCGCCTGGGGCGACTGGAATGCGATGGGGCGTGTGTTCTGGACAATCATCCTGGTAACGACGGTTGTAGGCGTGACTCTCTCGTTCATATACGCGCCGCGTACCTGGTGTTCATTCTGCCCGATGGGCACGCTCTCCTCCTGGGTGACACCCCGCGAAGGCAAACTCCCGGAGAAGTACCGCAGGATTTTTGTGAGCAGCACATGTCAGATGAAATGTAAAAGCTGCGCGCGAGTATGCCCAATGCAGCTGACCCCTTATGACAGCCGGGGAAACGCGACGGGTTACCTTCACAGCGACTGCATCAAATGTGGAAAATGTGCCGTGGCATGTCCCATAAAGATTATGACTCTTGACACAGGCAAGACCGTCTGAGGCGTTGTATTTCCCCTTATGATATTCTGCGCGGCTCCGTCATTCTATGATGAGGTCGCGCAGAATCGCATCCGCCGTTAGCCAGCGGTTTCCCGGAATGGTGAAGGTCGTTCCGTTGTCGATAACGGCTCCTGTTCTCAACAGCGGTGCCAGATTGCGCTCGAATTCCCGTCGGAAAAGCGATGGAACGGCTTGATGCGCTAACCCTCGCGATGTGCGAAGCGCGGTGATGATCAGGTCGTTGAAACGGTTGCGCGGTGTCTCCTCGTCAATTATGAATGGGGCTGTAGAAAGTGTGGATGTCAACGGAGCGATGTAATCCTTTACCGACAGCGGGTTATAACGGCGTATGCCGTCCTTGTCGAGAGAATGGGCAGAGGCTCCAAGGCCGAGATAAGGTGTGAAGTTCCAGTATGCCGAATTATGCACCGCCTCCATTCCGGGAAGCGAGAAATTGGATATCTCGTAATGCCTGTATCCTTCTTCGGCTGTGCGTCGGCACAGGTAGTCATACATTTGGAGTGCCGTCTCCTCGTCGGTTTCCTTTATTTTCCCGCTTGCCATGCGGGCGTAGAGACGGGTGCCCGGTTCGTATGAGAGAAGGTAAGCCGAAAGATGTGGAGGACGGAACGAAAGCAGCCGGTCGAGATTCTTCTGCCATTGTAGCACGTTTTGCCCGGGGAGCCCGTAGATAAGGTCGGCCGAATGGTTGATTCCTGTTTCAGAGAGGACTGCCAGGGCACGGAGGGAATCTTCCGGAGAGTGACGCCGCTCAACCGACGCGAGTTCGTCGGCGTCAAACGACTGTATCCCTATGCTTATACGGTTGAATCCCAGCTTCATTACCGCCTGAAGCCACTCGTGGGTTATATCCTCGGGGTTGGCTTCGACAGTCACTTCCTTCAGTCGGGCGGAACCGATTTCGGCCAGCAGTTCATCCATCAGTCGCCCGAGTTCACGGAGGGGGAGGAGAGAGGGGGTGCCTCCTCCCAGGTAGATGGTCTCGGGAAGCGCCGGAAGCTCATCGCGGCGCAGCCTCCATTCTTTTAATAGGGCATCGGTATAGCGGCTGTAGACATCATCGCCATAGCGCGCAGGGGTAGAGAAAAAGTCGCAGTACGCGCATTTGTTCCGGCAGAAAGGGATGTGTATGTAAAGTGTGGCCGCCGGTTCGCCGTATGATGATTTCGGAACGGGAATCATAGGTTTTCGGCTTTGCGGGCGCAGATACCCTGGAACTTGCAATAATGGCACGCACGGATATCTGATGTGTTGCGGAATGGGATCTTCTCGTCAGCCAGCTCTTTCAGCACGGGGATGAGATAGCGGCTCATTTCACCCGCATATCCGCGATGGTCGTAGACCTCCTCTCCGCCGATTTTCAGGGGAGAGAAACTTTTTGTGGATACCTGACGCAGCGAATAGATCAGCGGTTGAACCGGCTCGTCGCTGCCGCGGTGCTCCTGAAGTACCTGAGAGTAAAGGAGGAGCTGGAGCATGGCTTTGGGGCGCGCCGCGCGTTGGTTCTGCGGATGTTCGAACAGCGCTTTCACCGAGCGGGCATCGGTAGGGTCGGCTCCGGTCTTGTAGTCCACGATACGCAGCAGTCTCTCGCCCGGTTTCTCCGGATGTGCCACGCGGTCGATGCGGTCGATTATGGCTTTTAGGTTGAACGAGAGGGAGTCGCGTTCCTCACCGGTATCAGGGTCGTTGTCGGTCAGGGTTATGCGGTGATGGATCACTTTTTCCCCGGCGATATATTCGAAGGGCGTCAGCTCCGTCTCGCGCCGCAATGTCCCGCGTATATATTGCGCTATGAGTTGTCCTACGATCAGAGAGCTTCCTCTAAGCGGTGTGGAGTTCATTTTCCCCAGATTGTGGTGGTGCTCGTTTATGGCGGTGACCACCGGGGTCTCTATGGTATGCGGGTCGGTGAGTACCCGCTCGATAGCCTCGCGGGTGATCATGCGCCCGGGATTGGCGGCGGCCATATCGTCGTAGAGATTCTGGAGTGCCTGATGCATTACCGTGCCGAAAACACTCTCGTCGATCCATTCTCTTACGGTATCCTCCCGGTTATACCCCTCTATATTCTTTATATAGAAACTGAGCGGACAGTTGATGTATTCGTTGATCGATGAAGCCGAGAGATACAGCGGGTTCTCCTCCGAGAAATACCGCCGAACTTTTTCCATCACTTCAGGGGTCTTCTCCACCGTGACGCCCGGAACTGACGGTGCGAGTACGGGATAGCCGTGAAGTCTCCGCTGTAAGCCGTCGGGACGGTATAGACGGATGAGTTGGTGGAGATAGCGCGACATCTGGCCGCCTCCGTGGGGTGCTCCGCGGCGCGCGTCGTATATGAGCCACACCCTCCGCGCACGGGCTATCATGCGGTAAAAATAATAGGAATAGAGCGCCTCCTGATGCTCGGCGGTGATCATGCCGTAGGCTTTCCTGAGAACCGGAGGAATCAGTGATTTCTGATAATGGCGTCTCGGAAAGATCTTTTCGTTGAGCGACGGGATTATGATATTGTCGAAGTCGAGTGCGCGTGCCTCGAGTACCCCCATAAGCTGCAGACCGCGGAGGGGCTGCCCCTGGAAACTCATCGTTTCTCCGGCCACGAGACGCTCGATCATCTGGAACACTGTGGTGTCGGCGAGATAGATACGCTCCTTCCCGAGATACTCGCCGCTGAGATGCCGCAGGTGCTCGATGGCGTCGAAATAACGCTGCGCTATCGCCAGGTCGACAACCCGTGGCGATGCCTCTCCGGCCGGAGCCAGCGGTGTGCCATCGAGATCATAGAGTTCAAGTTCTTCTTCCGGAATATCGGTCGGGCTACCGGCGCCTGTACCGCTAACCCGCAGGGCTTCGAGCGTCCACTGCATCAGTGTGTAGAGATACGATAATACTGCATCGGGATCGGCTGAATTCCTGACGAAACTGAATACGGGTGCCAGTTCGCGCAGTTCTTCACGCTGGAAGAATCCGGCATCCACGGTGAACGATCGCTTCAGCCGTATCTCAAGAGTGGCTGTCATAGCCGCGCGCTGCGCTCTCTGGTGGATGATCGGATGGGAAAGAACCTGAAGCACATCCTCGGCGAGAAACTTCTCCACTCCGTCGCGGGCGGAGATGCGTCCGCGTATCTGCATCCTTGTTACGGCGCTGACGAACGTTGCCGCCGACGACTGACGCAGTCTGTAACCCATAGTCAGGTTAACCGGATCGATGTGGGGCGGGATGGATCGCAGGGTAGGGATGGCGAGCGATTCGTCAGGAAATACCACCGCAGTGGAACGTAACATTTCGGCGCGTTCCGCCTCTGTGGCGCCCTCGGGCACTGTGAGCGGATAGAGTCCGGTGATGATTTCTCCGGCGAGTTTGGCCTGTCCTACACGCGATGGTACCCCTATGATACTGATCCGGGGAAATCTCTCCAGCTTAGTCACGCATGGATGCAACGAAGGAAATTCCACGGCCATACGGTTTATGAATGCGCCGGTGTTGCCAGGCATGTCGAAGGCAGGCGAAGCGTTGTCCCAGTAGAAATCGGCGATAGGGATGTTGTCCGGGGTATATTTGTCGCGCAGTATCGCGAAAATTTTCTTTTCTACCGGGGTCAGGAGCGAGAACCCCACGAAAACATACCGTCTGAAAGGCAGTTCTCCGGCTGTCATTCCCTGAAGTCGGGAAGCGACCTCCCGGTATGCCATACCCATGTAGTAAAGACCTTTACGTGACAGGAGGCGCCGGTACTCCTCGTAGACCGGCTCCATCACCTGCCACAGTTTTATGAACTCAGCGGAGGGCTTTTTGCCCGGTTCCCGGAGAGTGCGGGTAACATGGTTCCAGAAATCCGACACTTCGGCCGGAATTCTTTCCTCGTCCCAGTGGCGGCGTATGGCCTCGATCTGTGTCTCCGTCAGATAGTTGGCTGAAATCTCGCGCAGCGACTCCAGATTAGGAAAAAGCTCCGCCGGGTCGACAAGCGACATATCCACATCGTTGAAGTCTGACATCAGCACATCGCCCCACCGCTGGAACTTGTTGAAATCCACCCGTGCGTTTTTCCCGCTGAGATTTTCCGCCACATGCCGGTAGGCGGTGTAGAGGATGAACATCGACTCAAGGCGGTCGGCCTGCATACCGTCGGCCAGCGACGCGATGAACTCGTTGACGGGCATAGATGCCGGATGCAGTCCTTTCCGTCCGGCCGCGGCAAACTTTTCGTTTATGATGTTATGAAAAAAAACGCCTGTACGTTTGTTCGGGAACACGAAGCAGCAGTCGGCCAGCAGTTCGGCCGGTTCGGATGAGAGATAGGCGTCGATTACCGATTCAAGAAGCGATTTCATACACGAGGGGGAATGATGTGTCAGCAGCGCCGTATGAGTATGATTATCTTCACCGCCATATCGAACAGCACGATTTTGGCCTGGGAATTGGCCGCTATATCTGTGGCGGCGTCGTTGAGATGCGCCACTATGCGCTCGGCGTTGTTGACCGTTATGAATTGCGAGAATCGGGTGGAGAAATTTTCCTCAGCCGGCGTCATGGCGCACAGCTGCGGCATGGAGATGTTGAGACTGAAATTTTCCCGCACCATCCGCTGTGCGTAGTCCAGAAACCTCACAATTCCCTCGCGTCCGAGCGAAGCGGTGTCGGCGCTCCATTTCTTCAGCGCGGCCACGTCGCGCATATAGGCCAGACGCATCAGAGCGCAGAAACTCTCGAAGAAGGCATTGTCCTCGGCTGCGTTGTCGGCGGCTTTCAAGGCCTGCAGGAGCGAGCCTCCGCCCAGTCTGGCGGCGGCGGTGGCTTTTTCGGGAGTCATGCCGCGGGCGGTGAGATAGGCGGTTACCTCCTCGTCGGAGTAGCGTTGCAGTGTCACACGCTGCAGACGCGAATAAATCGTGGGGAGAATCTGGCGGGGAGAGTCCGACGTCATTATCAGCATCACCCCCGGCAGCGGTTCCTCAATGAGTTTCAGCAGCTTGTTGGCACATTGCGGATTCATCTTCTCCGGCAGCCACATGATTACTATTTTACATGCGGCGGCATGCGAGGTGAAACTCAGCTTTGATATTATCTGCTGGCTCTCCTCCACATAGATCTGTGGCTGGCCGTTGGGATTGCCGAGAACTTTCTGCCATTCGCCGAAATCGGCAAGAGGATTGTCGCCCAGGAACTTCCGCCAGTCGGGGAGGTAGTCGTCGGAGACTGCCGTGGTGCGTCCGTTCTTCAGTACGGGATAGGAGAATACGGTGTCGATGTGGTTGAATGTGGAGTGTTGCACACACTGCGGGCACACACCGCATGGCTCGCCGTCGGGTGTGCGGTCCGTACAGTGTATGTATTGGGCGAAAGCGCGAGCCAGCGCCAGTTTCCCTATTCCTGCAGGCCCCTCAAGCAGAAGTGCATGGGGGAGGCGGCCCGTGTCGGCCATCGAGCGCAGACGCTCCTTGGCGGATGCATGTCCCGGAATATCGCTGAATTTCATTTGTGGCTGGAATTATAAGGCTGTCAGTCAGGAGGCAATAGCCGGTTTTATGCGGAGATGGATCTGTGGATCGTCTTTCGCCGGTGTCCTGTCTGCAGGTATTGTGTTGTGCAAATTTACGAATTATTTCCCGCTTTTTTTGTAATTTTGTAGCATAAATCGAAGTATAGATCCACTATGATGGAAAAGTCTGAACCATATCGTGCATCCGACAAACTGCGTGCGCTCATAGCCGACAATGCCCAGCTCCTGATGGCACTGAGCCGTTTCGGTATTCCGCTGGGGTTCGGCGACAAGACCGTGGAGGAGGTATGTTCCCACCGGGGAATAGATACCCGTACGTTCCTCTCCGTTGCCAATTTCATGGGAGGGCGCCATGTCGACGATACCGGAGTGCAGCCCGGAGATCTGATGAAATACCTGATAAAGGCCCACGATTATTTCCTTAATTTTCAGCTTCCGATGATCCGCCGAAAACTGATAGAGGCCGTGGATATTTCCGATCCGGAAGGACTGGGGCTGTTGATTCTCAGGTTTTTTGATGATTTTGCCGCCGAGGTGCGGCGTCACATGGAGGTGGA
>URZG01000125.1 GCA_900552325.1 uncultured Porphyromonadaceae bacterium
AACTCGATGGGCTGACCGGCTTTCAGCAGCACACGGCGGTTCTCGTCCAGCACAAAGTCCCCGCTGGTCAGGGTGCCCAGCTCCTTGGCGGGATCCCGCTCTTCCTCACTCTCGGCCCGGTGCACCCGGCGGCAGAGCGCCTCCACACGGGCCAGCAGCTCGCTCACACTAAAGGGTTTGGTCATGTAATCGTCGGCACCGATGTTGAGCCCCATCACGGTATCGTCCTCGCCGTTGAGTGCGGAGCAGAATATGATGGGGATGAATTCGGTCTTGGGATTGTTGCGCACACGTTTCGCGAAATCGAATCCGCTGAGGCGCTCCATCATGATATCCACGATTATGAGCTGGAATACAGATAGATCCATGCCGAGTGCGCTTTCTGCCGAATCGGCAGTTTCCACCTCATAGCCCTCTTTTTCAAGTCCGTATTTAAGTATCTCGCAGTAGGACTCTTCGTCGTCAATGACAAGTATCTGGGTTCTCATTGTAGTTTTAAGGGATGTATGAATGATTGTTAAGGGCTGAACTTCAGATTATTGTATATTGTGCCCATTGCTGTACCCGCCCGGAGGGTCGAACAGACGACTCGTATGGACGGTTTTCGGTGATAAATTTACGGATAAAAACGGAGACAATAGCAAAATTAATGTTAATTATGTTTAATATTTCTATCCACTGAATTATTATGCCCTTTTTTCGTAAATTTGTAGGGAAATATTATAATTATCCCTATCTATCCCCCACTCGTAGGGTTGCGACCTGTCGCGACCGCAGAAAAGCCGCTATAAAGCGGGATGTCACAAACAAAATATTCTGGTTTTGTTGGTGTAATCAGTCTCGTCCTTATGTTGGTGATTGTTTCGGATAGTCAGGTGAAATTTATCAGTGATGGAAGAAGAGAAGAAATATGAACCGTGGGAGGCTCCTGCCGCCCTTAAAGATGTGGAGCGTAAGGAGTTCGGAGGTGAGCGCGCCCTGTTCGCCACCCATGGGCTGAAACTGATGGAATGTGTGTTCCATCCGGGAGAATCGGCGCTGAAATGCTGCCGCGACATCGTGGCCGAACGTTGTACCTTCGAGGGGAAATATCCTTTCTGGCATGTTGACGGATTCAGTGTGAAGGACTGTGTTTTCACTCCGGGCGCACGTGCCGCGTTGTGGTATTCGCGTAACCTCGTGATGAAGGATACACGTGTGGACGCTCCCAAGATGTTCCGCGAGATGGATAACCTGCATCTTGAAAATGTGGTGATACCCGATGCCGAGGAAACTCTGTGGAGTTGCCGCGTAGTGAAACTGCGCAACGTGGAGGTGAAAAACGCCGACTATGTGTTCGCCCACAGCGCCGATATCGACATCGACGGCTACCGGCAGGAGGGTAACTATTCGTTCCAGTACTGCCGCAACGTGGTGATACGTAATGCCGTGATCCACTCCAAGGATGCTTTTTGGGAAACCGACAATGTCACGGTCTACGACTCGGAGATCGACGGTGAATACCTCGGCTGGCACTCGCGCAACCTGCGCCTGGTGCGCTGCAAAATAAACGGCACCCAGCCGCTGTGCTACTGCGAGAATCTGGTGATGGAGGACTGCGAGATGGGACCGGAGTGTGACCTTTCGTTCGAGGACTCCTCGCTGCAGGCCACCGTCACCTCACAGATCGTGAGTGTGAAGAATCCCCGCACCGGCTCGCTCAGGGCGCTGAACATCGGCGAGGTGATTATCGACAAAAATATACTTGCTCCGGCCGACTGCCGGATAGAGACCGAGATATGAGCCGCTTCGACGAAATCCCCGCACGCCGCGGTTCCGGCTCGTACAAATGGGACTCCGCCGACGGCGAGGAGGTGATACCCCTCTGGGTGGCCGATATGGATTTCCGCACCGCTCCTGTGATCGAGGAGGCGCTTCGGCGCCGCGTGGACCACGGGGTGTTCGGCTATACCCTTGTGGGCGAAGAGTATTACACCGCCTTGCACGACTGGTTCGCCTCGCGTCACGGTTATGAGATCGATACCCGAAAGGTTGTCTATACCTCCGGCGTTGTTCCGGCGATCTCGGCGATTATCCAGGGATTGTGTGAGCCGGGCGACGGAGTGATAGTGCAGACTCCGGTCTACAACTGTTTCTTCTCGTCGATACGCAACAGTCGCTGCCGTCAGCTCGATGCGCCGCTGCTTCGCCGCAATCTGCCCTCGGGGCGTTTCACATACGATATGGATTTCGAGGCGCTTGAGCGGGTGGCCGCTCTTCCGGAGGCTAAACTGATGCTGCTGTGCAATCCGCATAACCCGGCGGGACGCGCCTGGCGCCGCGACGAGCTGGAACGCGTTGGCGCGATATGCCGGCGCCACGGGGTGCGGGTAGTCTCCGACGAGATCCATTGCGAGCTGACGATGCCCAGAGTGGAGTATACGCCCTACGGCACGGTTGACGCGTCGGCCATAGTGTGCCTGTCCCCCTCGAAAGCGTTCAATACCGCGGGGCTGCAGATCGCCAATATCGTCTGTCCCGACGAAGAGGTGCGCCTCGCGGTAGACCGTCAGATAAACATCAACGAGGTGTGTGATGTGAATCCGTTCGGCGTGGAGGGGCTGAAAGCCGCCTATACCCCGGAAGGTGCGGCGTGGCTCGATGAGTTGCGTGGCTACCTGTACGGCAATTATGAGTTTCTTGTCGGGGAGTTCGCGCGGCGGCTGCCGCAGTGCCCCGTCACGGACCTGGAGGCCACCTATCTGCCGTGGGTAGATGTGTTGGCGCTCGGCATCCCGGCAGAGACGCTCGAGGAGCGTCTTGTCCGGGAGGCGCGGGTGTGGGTGAACTGCGGCGAGATGTACGGCGCAGGAGGTTTCATACGCATCAACATCGCCACATCGCGCCACCTTCTCGCCGAGGGGCTTGACCGCTTTTTCAGATGGATTGAAGATAACTTTTGATTCAGACTCTGTTGGCTGATATTAAACTTATACAATCAGGTGCGCCGTTGGATTTCCGCCAGCGGCTTGCATTGACACTGAAGCTTTCGTGGCCTGCCATGATGGCGCAGCTGTCGTCGATAATGATGCAGTATATTGACGCGGCGATGGTAGGTCGTCTCGGGGCGGCCGACTCGGCGGCGATAGGGCTGGTATCCACCACGTTGTGGCTCTTCTGGGGCACCTGCTCGGCGGCAATGGCAGGCTTTTCGGTGCAGACCGCGCACCGCATCGGTGCCGGCGATTACGGCGCGGCACGGCGCGTGCTCCGGCAGGGCATTATCTCCGCCCTGGTTTTCGGCGCGGTGATGGCGCTGATAGGTATGGCTGTCGCCAACCCGCTTCCGCGGTGGCTCGGCGGCGAGGAGCGGATCTGCGGCCGCGCGTCGGTCTATTTCTTTATCTTCGTGGCCGCGCTACCAATGCTGACCATGAACTATTTCGGCTCGGCGATGCTGCGCGCTTCGGGCAACATGAAAGTGCCGGGAGGATTGAACGTGCTGATGTGTCTGCTTGACGTGGTGTTCAATTTCTTCCTTATCTTCCCTTCGCGCACAGTGGCGATTTTCGGCATGGAGATTTATCTTCCCGGTGCCGGATTCGGCCTGGTGGGAGCTGCTCTGGGCACTGTAGCCGCCGAGATGGTCACGGCGTCGCTGATAATGTGGCATCTTTGCTGGCGTGAGAAAGGTCTGGCGATCTTCGGACGGATGCGTCAGGAGGTTTCGCGCGGCTGGAAGGCTTTCCGTCCGGAGCGGCATGTGATTTTCAATGCCCTGAAAGTGTCGGCTCCAATGGCCCTGGAGCATGCCGTGATCTGCGGCGCGCAGATTATGGTGACGGTGATTGTGGCGCCCCTCGGAGTGATGGCTATCGCCGCGAATGCCTTTGCCGTAACGGCCGAAGCTCTCTGTTATATGCCGGGCTATGGTCTTTCGGACGCGGCCACCACTCTTGTGGGACAAAGCTACGGCGCCGGCCGAAAGCAGCTCGCGCGTCAGTTCGGCTACATTACCGTGGGACTCGGCATGGCGCTGATGTCGGCTATGGGGGTGGTGATGTATATTTTCGCGCCGGAGGTGATGGCGCTCCTCAGTCCGGTGGCCGATATACAGCAGCTTGGTGCCGATGCATTGCGCATCGAGGCGTGGGCTGAGCCTATGTTCGCCGCCTCCATCGTGGCTTACGGAGTGATGGTCGGGGTAGGCGATACCCTCCTTCCCTCGGTGATGAATTTCGGCAGTATATGGCTGGTGCGACTCCCACTGGCCGCGCTCCTTGCTCCCACGATGGGACTTGCGGGTGTATGGACGGCAATGTGCGTGGAGCTTTGTTTCCGAGGCGCCATCTTCCTGTGGCGTCTGCTGAGCGGCGCGTGGCTCCGTCACGGCCTCAAAACCGCAACCGAAGCCCCTCCCGAGCCCACCGACAATGTATAAAATGTTGAAACGCTGCGCGTCGGCAAGACGGGCAGCGTTTCGGCTATTGTATGAAATTTAGCTATTTTCTGAAGAGATAATACCTGAGCGCGTTACTTTTTGAGGGTGATGCGGACTGCGGACTTGCCTTTGTCTACGTCCATGGATGCGATTTGATCTGCAGGGATGGAAACGGCTTCCTCACGGGTAACCTTTTTGCCGTCAACGTAGAAAACCGTGTTTGCGTCGGCTGTGGTATTTTCCGATTTGGCAGTGGCGTGGGTATCATCGTCTCCGGTGGTCTGGAAACTGATCGGAAGGGCGTAATACACGCTTACCGGGTTGCCGTTCTTGTCTTTGCCGGGAGTGAAGTCGGGCATGGAGCTGACCACGCGCACGGCTTCGGCATCGACCTCAGGGCCTACTGATTTGAGCACGCTGATGTCGGACACCTTACCCTCTTTGTTAACTACGAACTGCACAAGGACGCGACCGGTGGCGCAATCACGGTTTTCCGGGAAACGAATGTTTTTGGAAAGATACTGCATCAGTCCCTGGATGCCCCCGGGAAATTCGGGCATCACGGCTGCGGTGTTGACGGGTTTGTCGGCGGACTCCGTCGCGCTTTCACGCACAACTGATACTTCGGTGGATTTCGTGCGGGTGGTCTGCGCAGAGGCAGTGCCTGCCGTTTCCGTATTTTCCGAAATAATCGTAACTTTGCGGGCGGCTGACGGCATGGCGGCAACGGGCATATCGTCGGCAGCGACGCCGCGGGATGAAAGACTGATTTCCGAAACCGCGCCGATGGCATTGGCCACCTGCGGCGCCTGGAATACGGCTACCGCCGCCGCGAGGGCGGGAACCAGTGCGGCAGCCCGCAGAAGGCGGCTGCGCACGGATGATTTTTGTTTGTACATCATAGTGATACGTTTTTTAAGTTTACTATGGTTGAGGCTGTTGGCGAGTGACGGGAATCTCGCGCCAACGGCCTTTTTTATCAACAACATCTGGTAGGAACGGGCGTCGGCTCCGGAGTCGAGTACGGCGGCATCGGCCTGATATTCGTGGAGAGCCTTCATCTCCTCGCGCATGAGCCATGCAGCGGGGTTATACCACTGGAACACGGCTACGAGCTGACCTGCGAGGAGGTCGACCCAGTGCCGGCGCTCGATGTGGGCTCGCTCATGGAGCACTACCGGGGAGGCCCCGTCGCCATAGTCGGCCTCATTCATCACCATGTAGCGGCCCCAGCTGAAAGGAGCCGTCGCGGAATCGTCGATAAGAACCACGGTGTATCCCTCTTTGTGGATATGCCGCCCGGAGCGGATTATCCGGGCGAGACGGAACGCCGTGAAAAGGGTGAGGAGAGCTGCTGCCGACCCTCCGGCAAGATATAGGGCGGCGAGCCATGTGAGCCGAGGAGAGTTGTCGGCGCTCCCGACCACGGATGCGGTAATCGTTCCGATCTCAATCCCTGCGGCACCTGACGGTCGGGACGCGGCGGCGTATGAGATAATGGCGTCGGTCACGGGCACCGCGGCGAAAGCCATGAGGTAGACCGACCACAGCACAGCGCGGTTGTAGCGTGGCTGTTTCTCGCCCGAGAACAGCCATTTGTACATCAGGTAAAGCACGGCCAGTATTACCGATGTTACGATTGAATAGGAGAGAATCTGCCCCATGTCTATTTCTTTTTCTGTTCGATAAGGTCAATGATCTCGCGCAGCTCCTCTACCGAGATTTTCTCCTCCTCCACAAGGGCTGAGACGGCGCTTTTGTAGGAGTTGTTGAAGAAGTTGCGCACCACCTCGGCAAGTGATTTCTCGCGGAAATTCTCGGGTGGAACCGCCGCGGCGTAACGGTGGGATGAGCCGATTGCCTCATGGCTGACGTAACCTTTTTCCTCCAGGTTGCGCACGGTGGTCGACACGGTGTTGAAGTGAGGCCGTGGCTCGGGATAGAACTCCAGCATCTCGCGCACGAACATAGGTCCGCGCTCCCATAGCAGTTTCATTATCACGGCCTCCTTCTCGGTCAGGGCCTTTGGTTTTCGTCCGGCTTTCATTCGCGTGGGTTGATTTAACGTTTAAATGATTACACGAATCATCTCGCCGGCAAAGATAAAACTAAAAATTTAGTTGCGCAACTAATTTTTTAGTTATTTGCGAAAATAATCTGCTGAACCGATTGATAAAGGCTGTACGGTCGCGACCTGTCGCGACTGCAACTGAATGATAATCATGAAATTATTGATTGGTCTCGTCTATGCCCTGATTTTAGTGAGACGGCAACCGCGTCAGCGG
>URZG01000126.1 GCA_900552325.1 uncultured Porphyromonadaceae bacterium
TTGGCAAGCTGGGGAGTAAGTTCGAGGAACGATATGCCGAGGATGGCGCGCTGAACCGAGCCGTACTCCTTGAGGTCGGTCACGACTTTGGATACAATCGAAGTGGGGATGGCGAAGGAGTAACCCACGTATGAACCGGTTTCGGAGTAGATGGCGGTGTTGATGCCGACCAGTTCGCCGGCGGTATTGACCAGCGCGCCACCCGAGTTGCCGGGATTCACTGCGGCGTCGGTCTGTATGTAGCTTTCGATTCCCATGGAGCCGCGTCGCTGCGCGTTGCCGCCCATGCCGCGCGCCTTGGCCGATACTATGCCGGCGGTGACGGTGGAGGTGAAACCGAAGGGGTTGCCCACGGCGAGCACCCACTGTCCTATGCGGAGATCGTCGCTGTTGCCCATCGGTATTACGTGGAGCCCTTCGGCGGGAATCTTTATGAGCGCCACATCGGTCACGGGGTCTGTGCCGATCACACGTGCGTTGTAGGTGGAGTTGTCGTTAAGTGTCACTTCCAGGCGGTCGGCGCCTTCGATTACATGGTTGTTGGTGACGATGTAGCCGTCCTGGCTCAGAATCACGCCCGAGCCGAGACCGCGAGGCTGTTCCTGGCCCTCACCCTGCTGCTGACGGGGCTGCTGCTGGCGCGGGGAACCGAAAAAGAAATCGAAGAAGGGATCGCCTGAATATCCGCCGTAACTCTGGCGGGAGCGGGCGGTGGCATAGCTTTTGATGGATACCACACCGTTTACGGCGCTTTCAGCCGCTTCTGTGAAATCGGTGGGGGCGTTGCTGCCGCGCGACGAGGTCATCACCCAGTCGCTTGAGCTCCGTTCGCCGCAGGCTGTGAAAACAGTCATGGCAGCTATGGCGGCGGAGATGGTAATGTGATGTATCGCTTTCATAAAAATCTGAATTAGTCGGTTTGTTGTGAAGTTATTGATTCCGTGATAAGTTACTGAAAGTGTGACACTGCAAAATTAATTCAAGATTTTAACATTACATAGTTAAAAATACCTATCGTTAGCTAATTTATTTATAGCTTAAGATTATTTAAACCGAATATATGGAGTGTGGCCACCACGTTGGCTTTTGTGTTTTTTAACTTGTGGTAGTTGCCGATTGGTTATAACTTTGCAGCCCGAATCAGATTATTACCAAAATATTATTATTTAAGTATTTCCGAAAGGTTCAGTTTCAATCGACTTTATGACAGAATGTAAAAATGACGGCAGAGTGCTTTCCGCACGAGCCGGTATTCTGGCCTTGTCGCCTGCGGCGGTGTTCATGCTTCTTTATTTAGGTGTGTCGCTCGCAGTGGGTGACTTCTATAAATTCCCTATCTCGGTGGCTATGCTGCTGGCTTCAATGTGGGGGATAGTTATTTTTAGAGGGCGCACATTGTCGGAACGCATAGAGGTTTTCTCGCGCAGCGCCGGTTCGCCGAACATCATGTACATGCTCTGGGTGTTTGTGCTCGCGGGAGCTTTCTCGTCCCTTGCGCGCGGTATAGGCTCAGTCGATGCGACGGTGGACCTTACCTTGCGTTACCTGCCACCCTCTATGGTGATTCCCGGCCTCTTCGTGGCGGCATGTTTCATATCCCTGTCTATCGGCACGTCGGTAGGCACGGTAGTGGCGCTGGCGCCCCTGGCCACACGGCTGGCTGCCAATTCGGGCGGGGAGGTGCCGTTTTTCATCGCGGTAGTACTCGGAGGTGCCTTTTTCGGCGATAACCTGTCGTTTATCTCTGACACGACCATTGCCGCCACCCGCACGCAGGGATGCGACATGCGCGACAAGTTCCGCGCCAACCTATGGATAGCACTGCCGGCGGCGCTGCTCACACTCGCTTTTTATTTTGTGGCCGGGCACACCGTGGAGGCAGTCCATACTGACGAGATCGGCTCCATGTGGCTCGTGTTGCCTTATCTGGTGATAATCGTTGCGGCTATAGCTGGTATCAATGTCACGGTTGTGCTGTCGCTCGGCATCATCTCTGCTATTGCCGTAGCCGTCGGTGTATGCCATCTGGCTCTCTTTGATCTCGTGGGATATATAGGGAACGGCATCGACGATATGGGAGGTCTGATTATCATAACCCTTCTTGCCACCGGCATGCTGGGGCTGATCAAGGCGATGGGTGGAATAGGGTGGCTGCTTGAAGTCCTGTCCTCGCGTATACATGGAAAACGCGGGGCGCAGGTGTGCATCGCCTTTCTTGTCGCGTGTGTCAATCTCTGCACCGCCAACAACACCGTGGCCATCATCACTGTCGGCTCTCTCGCCAAGGAGATCTCCACGCGTTTCGGTATCGATCCCCGCAAGAGTGCCAGCCTTCTCGACACCTGTTCCTGCATCACGCAGTGCCTGATTCCTTACGGCGCCCAGGTCCTGCTGGCTACATCTCTCGCCGGAATCTCGCCGGTGGCGCCGTTGCCTTATCTTTATTATCCGTTCGCTTTGATATTGATGGTGGCGCTGTCGGTCATATTCCTTTTTCCCAGGCGGCTTCACCGGTAGAGATGGTTAATGAAAGAGCATGCATGCCGAAGGACTATGTTGTTCGGCATTGATTTAACTTATTTTAACTTTTATATGCAAACCTGCTGAATCTCAGCGGGTTTGTCGTTTTGTATATGAATATTATAACATGGTTTATGAATATAATTTAATACATGAATAAACTTTTTAAACAAAAAATTTGTATCAAATATTAAAATCTACTAATTTTGCCTCGGATATAATTCTAAGCAATGTGATTTTTTGCTTGGCTTTATATTCATAAGCAAAATTTCAAATCTTTAATCAATAATAAAAGTCAATTCAACTATCGGGAGCCAAGGCTCCCTTCCCCGGAACTCCGGTATTCTCTAATCGTTAAAATATCTACAGTCCGACAATCAAGGATCAATCTCTCTGACCATCGTTCCCTACATTCCCCTCGTCTCTCTGCGGCGTAATGCCGTCAATCTCCAATTTTTCAATCTGCTGTCCTTCCTCACGGTGTGGCGCGCCTCCGCTTCAAAAACCGCTTCAAAAACCGGCGTAACCGCACCTGACTGAAAGGACTCCGGAACGACAAATACTTCTTTCAGATCAGAGCTTCTCCGGCAAATGCCGGCGCCACGCCACGCGTGGCGCATACGCTCCCGACAGGTACAAACTATAACGCAATGTAAGTATGAAAAGACTGTTATTGACGCTCTCGGCTGCCTCCGCCTTGTCGTTGACCATGGTGGCGCAAGACAGTGGCAAGCGCACAATCACCGGTACTGTCATCTATGCAGGCGATGACCAGCCGCTAATAGGTGCCACTGTCATGCCGGTGGGGCAAGGCACAGGTGTTGCCACCGACATCGACGGACATTTTTCCATCACGGTCGGACCGGATGTAAAGAAAATCAACGTCAGCTATGTGGGCATGGTTACCCATCAGTTTTCCATTGACGGTAACAAACCACTTGAAATCAAGCTTTCCAATTCCGACAATACTCTCGACGAGGTGGTGGTGACCGCTTTCGGTGTGAAACGCGACCGCAAAGGGCTCGGTTACGCCGTGCAGGATCTCAAGGCCGAGGACCTCAACACCGCCGGTACGACTTCCGTGTCGTCGGCGCTTCAGGGCAAACTCTCCGGTGTGGATATCCGTCCGTCGTCGGGTGCCCCCGGCGCTTCGTCGAACGTCACTATCCGCGGCGTGCGCTCCTTCTCGGGCAACAACGCGCCTCTCTATGTGATTGACGGCATGCCTGTGGAATCTACTCCAGATATCGTGCAGACCGCGAACGGAATGGTGACAAATGCCGGTTATGCCGACCGCTCAATCGACATCAACCCCGACGACATCGAGTCGGTCAATGTGCTGAAAGGGCAGGCCGCCGCCGCTCTCTACGGTATTCGAGCCACAAACGGTGTGATCGTGATAACCACCAAACGCGGCACGGGGCTGACCTCCAACCGTCCTACGGTGACTTTCTCGGCTGATTTCTCGGCTGAGCGTGTATCGCGCAAATTCAATCGCCAGACCACTTACGCCCAGGGTGTCGGCGGCCGTTTCAATCCTGCCGCCTCATCCACATGGGGTCCGAAAATCTCGGAACTTCCGCAGGACCCCGGTTATGGCGGCGAGACCGAAAACCCATATACCGCGGCTATGGGCATGCATCCCGGCCAGTATTACAATCCTAAACTCGAACAGGCCGGTCTTGATGGATGGCAGACCCCGACGATCTACGACAACGTCGGCGACTACATGCACGCCGGTTTCACCGAGAACGCCAATTTCTCCATTTCACAGAAAACCGAACGCACCACATACTCTTTCGGTCTGAGCAATTCGCACCAGAAAGGTATCGTGCACGGCACCGGCCTCAACCGCTGGAGCGCACGCGGACTGGTGGACTGGTACATCAACGACCAGTGGAAAACCGGTTTTACCGTAAATTACGTACACACCGACATCAAGACCGCCCCGCAGGCCAACTCCGGCATCATGAATGTGGTGTACTCCGCACCGGCCGAATATAATCTCGAGGATACCCCCTACCATCGTCCGGGCGATCCCTCGGCCCAGACTTCGTTCCGCAGCACGACCTTCAACAACCCCTACTGGTGGGCGGCCAACAACCAGTACGGTCAACTCACGCAGCGTTTCTTCGGAAATGCCTTTGTGGAGTACCGTCCGAAAATAGGGTGGGGCGACAATCTTGACCTCGTGATCAAGGAACAGGCAGGTATCGACGCCTATACATCGCGCTACTCCAATATCCAGGAGGTCGGATCGGCAGGAAACACAACCGGCTATATCGAAAACCAGAGCTTCACACGCCAGGTGTTCAACAACCTTGTGACCGCCAACTTCACCGCCGAACTCGGCGAGAACCGTGACTGGAATCTCGGCATCATGCTCGGCAACGAGGTGAACAACGATCATCTGATCCAGAGCGACTACGTCGGCACCGGACTCAGTTTCTACGGCCAGCCTACCATCGGCAACTGCACTACGGTGAACTACGGCTTCGAGGCTCCCTCGCAGGAGCGCACCGTCGGTCTGTTCTTCAACGCATCAGCCTCCTGGCGCGATATGGTATTCGTCAACGTGACCGGCCGTAACGACTGGGTTTCGACCATGCCGCGCGGCAACCGTTCCTTCTTCTATCCCTCCGTATCGGCCGCATGGGTGTTCACCGAACTTCCCGCACTCAAAGGGAACAATACCTTGACCTTCGGCAAAGTGCGTTTCTCTTATGCCGAGGTAGGTCAGGCAGGCGCATTCCTCAAGAACTTCGCCTATACCCCCGCATACGGCGGCGGCTTCTATCTCATAGACCCCATGAACTATCCCGTGCAGGGCGTGACTTCATACGTGCCTTACTGGCGCGAGTATGACCCCAACCTCAAGCCGCAGACAACGAAGAACTACGAGGCCGGTATCGACCTGCGTCTGTTCAACGACCGCGTGAAACTCGACTACACATTCTCGCATCAGGATGTGAAGGACCAGATCTTCAACATCCCCCTCGACGGCTCGACCGGTTACCAGGAGATGGTATCGAACGGCGGCCGCATCACCACCGACTCGCATGAGATCAACCTTGGCGTCACGGCATACGAGTCACGTGACCTCACTATCGATCTCGGCGCCCACTGGACCAAATACAAGAGTATGGTCAAGGAGCTGGCTCCCGGCGTTGACAACATCATGCTCGGCGGTTTCGTGGAGCCCCAGGTGCGCGCATACACCGGATACGCATATCCCGTGATCTTCGGTACCGCATTCATGCGTGACCCCGCCACCGGAAAGATGTACCTCGATGCAGACGGCCTCCCGATGGCCACGGGCGAGAGCCAGGTTATCGGCGATTGTACGCCCGACTTCAATCTCGGATGGACCTTCAATCTCCGCTACAAACGCGTGTCGCTGGCCACTACCTGGTCGTGGCAGTGCGGCGGCCAGATGTACCATGGCACCAATCTTGTGCTCAACTCGTTCGGCGCCACTAAAGAGACCGAGAACCGCGACCAGCTCATCCATCTCAGCGGTATCGACTACGCTACGGGTCAGCCCGTGGAGAGCGACGTGGATATGGAGACCTACTGGAGCGATGTTGTGGGCTTCATCTCCGAGGCTGCCATCGTCGACACCGATTTCGTGAAACTGCGCGATCTCACCCTTACATACCAGCTTCCCAAGATCGGCAATTTCGACATCTCCATCTACGGTTTCGCACGCAATGTGCTCATCTGGGCCAAGATGCCTAACTTCGACCCCGAATCGTCGGTGGGTAACAACAATGCCGGCGGCTACTTCGAGCGCTTCTCGCTTCCCAACACGGCCAGCTTCGGCGGCGGATTCAAGGTCAGCTTCTGACAACAGGCGCTATTACGGACTATTCTGTCAATAAATTCAGATTTCAGATTATGAGAAAATATATATTTCTTACTCTTGCCGCCGCGGCGCTCACATCATGTTCGGAGGATATGATGGACCGCATCAACGAGGATCACGGCAATCCCCCTCTAGAGACTGTCAACGGCAAGTTACAGATCACCGACGCGATTGTTTCAACCGCTTTCAGCTCTTCGGGCGACTATGCCTTCTATGCCTCGATATACAACGAGCAG
>URZG01000127.1 GCA_900552325.1 uncultured Porphyromonadaceae bacterium
TAATGATGAGTCCGGGGGCGGCGGAGACTTTCACTCCGGCGGCGGAGATGCTGCCGAGCGCGGTCTCACCGAGGCGTACGGCGCGGGACTCACCTTTGTCGTACACGGCAGATACGGAGTACACGTTGTCGGCGTCGTAGTTCTCCAGGGCCAGCGAAAGATCTTTTGCCGGGGCGGAGTTGAGCCGGGTGTTGCCGCTGTAGATGTTGAATCCGAGAAGCTCGAGATCAAGGGGAGCGCCTGTGGCGGGTACGAAGGTCACATCGTCGACGAACGTCTGGTTGGTGCCTCCCTCGGCGAAGGAGCAGCCGCGGATGGCAAAGCGGCGTGCACCATCGGGAACGACGAATATATATTGTGTCCAGTCGCCCGACATCCTCTCTATGCGTCGCACAAGGGTGAAGTCGGCGGGATTCAGCGAGCCGTCCTTTCCGTTGGTGAGATCCACGATGCCGAATTTGCCGGCGCGTGTCACGCCGTAGAGCACCCCTTCGTCGTTGAATGCAGTGCGCGGCTGCTCTCCTCGGGCATGATTGTAAGGTTGCCCGAGAGATCGGTCTCGGTTCCGGCCTCCAGGTCGAGCTGGTACAGGTGATACATCATGGAGCCGTAGTCGCAGAAAGCGTATGCCTTTCCGGTTACGGGGTGGATTGCCATGTCGCTCGAACGGTAGTCGGCGAAATACTTCTCGGTGCCGACGGGTTCCCAGGCGTTGATGTCGTAGGCCTGTATCTTGTGGCCGTGGGGATCGTTGTCGGTATCCCAGTATTCTTCGTAACGTCCGTCGTGGCAGGCGTAATAGATGCCGTTGTGCATTGCTCCGCCGTAGTAGGAGGAGATGTCGGCAACTTTCTCCATTTCGCCACCCGCCACCTCGGGGAGCCGGTACATCCCGATGGTATTGGTGGTGTAGTCATACACCGAGGCGATGATGCGCGGCAAGGGGGTTCCGTCGAGGGCCTTGGTCACTTTTGCGGCCTTTGCGACGGCTCGCGGAGTCCCTGTTTCCGCAGTGGATTCCTTGATGTCGGTTTTCCCTTTGTCAGACAAGAATCCGGTTTCAGGAACCTTGAAGCAGCCGTCCATTACCGGAGGCTTTGACAGTGCGTTCGGATTTGCCGGCAGAAAGGCCATTGCCGGTAGTGCTGCGGCAGCCACTCCTGCTGCAAATGCGGCGTTGATGTAAAATTTCTTCATTAGCAGTTCGATTGGAGAAGTTTATATTGAACGGTTTCTTATTTTTTGCGAGTGTGAATCCTCCTTGCGATTTGCAAATATACGCTAAATTTTTTTGTAATATCTGGCAATACGCTGCAAAAATCGCCATTATTAGGGAATAATGGCGATTCTATGCTCTGTTTCGTGTTATTCGGGGATGCCGTGACAGCGGGAGAACCGGATTTTGGCGCGGTGCAGCGGGAAGTTGAGCTGCAGTATAGATGGCTGCTGCAGGTCTGCCGAACATTCGGGGCCGGCATCATTGAGCGAGGCGTCGTTCCATTGCAGCAGGTAATGGTCTATGAACTGTGTGGGCGTAAGGCGTCCTTTCAGCATCAGCGGTTTCCATAGAGAGGCGTTGGTCCTGGCTCCCGACAGATACAGAATATCGAATGTTTCAGGGTCGGTGGCCGAACGCACTATCGCCAGAGTGTAGAATCCGCCCGGCAATGCCCATCGGGGATCGTTGTCGCGGTCAAGGAATTTCCAGTATCCTTCGAGCGGATGCTTCCCCGATACGGTCAGATAATGCCGGAGAGAGTCGGCAGCCCATTCCGTATGTAGATTGTTCCGGCTTGAAGGATAGCTTTTTAGCGCGGCATGTTCGATGCGCAGGGTGCGGTCGGATGTGATTTCGATTGACGCCGGCGTTCCGCGCAGCGGTGCCTCGCCGGCATGGACCAGAAGGTCGCTCCCTATGGAGAATACGGCACGTGTATCAGTCAGATCTATTGCAAGGGAGTTGGCGCCGCGGTGCAGGTCAACGTTCTCATATCGGTCGTAATGCGATGAGGGGTGTAGCTTGCCTGTCGCGTCGGCGGTGTCAACGGTCAGGCGCAGATACCGGCGCGAGAAGGCATCGTCGAACCCCGTTTCGCCCCAGCTTACGGTAGCGCGGCAAAGGGGAGTGCCCGCGCCGTCGCGGAGTGTGGCGCTCCACCGGGCGTTGCCGTGTGCCGGGTTTGAAGTCACGGCTGCTCGTACCTCGGCTGACTGCCGTCGCAACATGGTGTCGAGGGGTATCTCCAGGTGTTCTCCTTTTCTGATTTTTCCCGTTGGAAAATCGGTAACGGTCTGCGCGGCGGCGATTACCGCTGCCGCGAGAAGAAAAATGGAGGCGAGGAGTCGCGTACAGATCATTGTTCCCGGCTAAGTAGGGCTGTGACTGCCGTGAGGAATTCCCCGGCTGGAAGGTCGTAGGGGAGCCAGTGAATGGGTATTCCGCGGCGCTCCATGCCGTGGAACCAGGTCATCTGGCGCTTGGCGAACTGATGTATGGCTATTTCGAGTTCGGCACGCATCCGGTCGAAGGTCATACGGCCTATGGCATGGAGTGTGAGGTATTTGTATTCAAGTCCGTAATAAATAAGGTCGTCGGGCTCTACGCCGCTGTCAAGCAGACGGCGCACTTCATCGACCATTCCGTTGTCAAGACGGGCGTCCAGGCGCTCCGTGATGCGGCGCCGCCGTTCTTCGCGCGGAATGTCGACACCTATAACCACCGCAGGTACCGGCTCGGGATTGAGCGCCATGACGGCCTCTTCGGGATGTTCGGCGTAATAGGTCCGGATCTCGATGGCGCGTATGGCACGCTGCGCGGTATCCACATCCGTGATGTTGTGGAGCTGCTTCATCCCCGCGAGTATGGCGGTGAGCTCTTCGAGACTTTTTCCTTGCAGGGATTCGCGTAGGGGGAGGTTTTCGGGTACTTCGGGGAGATACATCCCTTTTAGGAGGGATTCCACATAGAGGCCCGTGCCTCCGCACACTACCGGCTGTCTGCCGCGGGAGGCGATCTCCGCCACGGCTCCGCGTGCGTCGCGCAGATATTCGTAGAGGTTGTATCTGGTACCGGCCGGGCGTATGTCTATCAGATGGTATGGCACCGTGCCGTATTCCTCGATATCCTTTCCGGTGCCGAGATCCATGCCGCGGTACACCTGGCGCGAGTCCGCGCTGACAATCTCACCCCCGAGGGCTGAGGCCAGTTCCACGGCGCGGCGTGTCTTGCCCGAGGCGGTAGGCCCCACTACGGCTATCACTGGTGCGGTCAGATGCAGATTCATGCCAGAAGAAAGTGGAATTTGTGAATGGCTCGCTCGAAGAACCGGCGCAGACGCCATAATGGTTTGTCCTGGTTGAGACGGCGAACCTCCAGCCAGGTCTCGTCGCCATAGTCCACATCCCATTTCCGGAGGTCGCGCAGACGGAAGGTGGGGTGATAGTGCTTTATATCATACAGGCGGCGTCCTTCCTTGTCATAGGTTTTCCACGCCATCGCCACATCGTAGATGCGGCGTATCTCGGAGGAAAGACAGCGGTGTATGGCTCCGTACTGATAAAGCTCGAACACTTCGCCGAGTGTCAGCCATTCGCCTGAAATTTTTGCTCCGGAGGGAAGTTCTTCTTCCGGGAGGAAAACGAAGTAATGGAATATGTTCTGATAGGTGACAGGATCGGGACTCTCGTAAATCGGGCGTATGTCGGCCTCAGTGATACCTGTGCGCTGACTGAACCTGGTTATGGCGTCGGTGAGTGGCTCATTCTCTCGATAAGGGAGCTTGATGCTGACCGGCGTATCGAATTTTATACCTTTCACCGTTGCCTCACGGTTAGATTCGAGCGCGGGCATGTTGATAAGTATATGGTTGTCGTGAATGATCAGGAAACGGAGTGTTGTGGTCCCGGGAGTTTCTACGTAATGCCCCTCGTCGTTGTGGCAGTAATATACCCACATGTAGTAGTAGCGCGATCCGAGGTAGATCAGCGAAAGGATATATATCACCATCGGCATCCACAGAAAGTAGAAGAAGTCGGAACGGTTGAGGTTTACGTTGACATAGTTGATCAGATAATAGCTCCAGTCGACTATTGTGAGTGCAAGCGACAGGAGCATCAGCAGTCGTGTCTGATAACGCCATTCACGCCGGAAGAGGCTGCCGATGAAACCGTGTTCGATCACATTGCCGTAACGCATCTTGCACTGGCTGCACACATGGGGCTCTGTGCGATTGAGGAGGAAACATGCGGTGACGAAACACGTTGTAGGCGCGGTGATCAGGATGGCCAGCAGCGGGGAGTCGGCGGTGAACGGATCACCTGAGAATTCCCGCAGGAAACCTGTTGGCGTCAGTATCAATATGATAGAGATTACACATGCCGAAATAAGCACTATGGTGGATACCTCCTGAATCAGGCGCATGCACGACGGCACATGCCGTGCGCGCAGAACGCGTCTAATTATCTGCAGGCTGATATATGCCGCCAGGTCAATGGGTAAAAGCCATATACGCGGCACAATCGGGGCAAGAAAGGCCAGAACAGTGAGCACTCCAACCGCCACGGCCCAATTCCTCCACAATCCGAAGATTGCGGTAGTCATCCCCTGTCGACGTTCATGTGAGCGATACACGTTATTGATTTAAATGATTAAGTATTTGTGTTATTTGAGATTTCGGCGGAAGAAGTCGATCATCTTGGCATAGACCACGCGGCGCGAGTCGCAGCCGTTGATTGAGTGGTTCATATTGGGGAACATCAGCACGTCGCAGTCCATGCCGGCTTCCTGGAGGCGGCTTACGAACTCGATGGTGTTCTCGGGGTGCACATTGTCGTCGGCAGTGCCGTACATAAGCAGCAGGGGGCATGCCAGAGAGGAGGCACGTTCAAGGGGCGCCCCCGAGTCATAGGCTGGCCCGTTTTGCTGCGGGGTGAGCATGAAACGTTCGGAATATACGGTGTCGTAGAAACGCCATGAGGTCACGGGAGCCACGGCTACGGCTGCGGCATACGGGCCGTTGGCCTCGGTGGCGCACATGAGGGTCTCGTAGCCTCCGTAGCTCCATCCGGCTATGCCGATGGCGTCAGGATTGACGTAAGGGAGGGAGGCTACCCAGCGGGCGGCGTTGAGCTGGTCGATGGTCTCGTAGTGGCCCAGGCGGCGGTAGACTATGTTGCGGAACGCGGTGCCACGTCCGCCGGTGCCACGTCCGTCAACACAAACCACCAGGAATCCCTGTTGCGCGGCATAGATGTCCCAGTCCATTGCCCAGCGGTTGAATACTTCCTGCGAGCCGGGTCCGGAGTACTGCCACATGATTACCGGATAGCGGCGAGAGGGATCGAACCCGGCGGGTTTTACCATATAGGCGTTGAGTTCGGTACCGTCGGAGTTGATGGTGAGGAACTCTTTCTGCGGTGCGCCGGCATAGTCGGCGGCGTATGCGGCGTTGTCGGCAAGAGTGCGTACCACTTTGTTTTTACCGTTGCGGAGGGTATAGACGGGCGGAGTGGTGGCCGTGCTGTAATTGAGTGTGAAATAGTTTTTCGCGGGGGTGAATTCGGCGGAGGCCCAGCCAGTCTCCGGGGTCAGCGGCTCGGTCTTGCCGTTCTTGGGATTGAGGCGGTAAATGGCGCGGTTGAGTGCGTCGGAGGGTTTGCCGGTCGACGGTTCGGCCTGGTAATATACCATGCCGGCGGGGTCGGTGCCGAAGTAGTCGGTCACGTCGAAATCGCCGGAAGTGATGCGGCGTGTCATCTGTCCGGCATAGGTGTAGTGATAGAGGTGGTTCCAGCCCGAGCGTTCGGAGAAAAGCACTATGCCGTCGTCCTGCAGACTCATATCCTCGTAGGTCATGGGGTTGAGCCAGCCGTCGGCGGTCTCTTCCACGATTATGGATTTGGCCACCGTGGAGCGGGGGTTGACGGAATATACCTCCATGCGGTTCTGGTCGCGGTTGAGGGTTGTCACTATCAGGCGCTCGGAGTCAGTGCCGCCGAAACCGATGCGGGGGATGTATTCGATACGGCTGTCGGGCAGTTTTATATCCTTGATCTTGCGGTTGTCGACATCGTAGCTGTGAAGCGTGACAGTGGAGTTTTTCTCTCCGGCCACCGGGTATTTGTAGGTGAATGTGCCGGGGTAGAGGGCGTAGCGGTCGTCGGCGTCGCAGTAGCCTTTGTAGATCGGCAGGGAGTACCACGGCACCTCTTCCTCGTCGTAGCGCAGATAGCAGAGAGTGGTGTTGTCGGGCGACCATGCCATCGAGCACACAGCCGAGAATTCCTCCTCGTAGGTCCAGTCGGGGATACCGTTGATTATTTTGCCGTGCTTGCCGTCGGCGGTCACGTCGACTTCGGTGTCATAGTCCCATTTCCGTATGCGTATGTTGTTGTCGGTCACGAAGGCCACCATGCGGCTGTCGGGCGAGAAGAGCGGAGCCTGCTGCTTGCCGCTGCTTTTGGAGAGGGGGCGGAGTATGTTGCGCTTTATCTCGAAAATATAATAGCGGGCCTTGGAGGAACGGCGGTAGACCGGTTCCGAGTCAGTCCATACCAGAAGCTTTGAACCGTCGGGGGAGATAGTGAATCCCTCTATG